>JASHSC010000672.1 GCA_030036915.1 Terriglobia bacterium | reverse complement strand
CTTCATTCAGCAGCTCATCGCGAGAAATGACGCGCTCGGGATTTCCCGTGAAATACTTCAGAATCTTGAATTCCTGCGGGGTCAGGGCGATCAACTCGCCCTTGCGTTTCAATTCCATCTTGGCAAAGTCCACGGCCACATCGTCAAAGGCATAGGTCTCCGCCTGTTTGGGGCCATGGGCGCGTCGCAGCACAGCGTGAACGCGCGCAATGAGTTCCTTGGGACTGAAAGGCTTGGTGACGTAGTCATCCGCGCCCAGCTCGAGCATCAGAACCTTGTCCACCTCATCCGCCGCAGCGCTCAGAACGATGATGGGCAAATTCGGCGCCTGTTGTTTCATGGAGCGGCATACCTCGCGGCCATGCATGTGGGGTAGTTTCAGGTCGAGCACCACCAGTACCGGCGGAGCCGCGCGAAACGCTTCCAGGCCGGCCGCGCCGTCCGAAGCGAAATCCGGTGAATACCCTTCATTTTCGAAGGCATGGCGCAGGGGCTTGTACAGAGACCGATCGTCCTCGATGATCAGGATCTTTTCCATGACGGTTCAATCCGCAATGCCTGTTTAGAAAGACTAACACATCCTTTACAAACACACTACACCGGCTTGACCTGCTCTCCCTGCGGCCGTGCTACCTGTATGTTTGACGGGCAAGGAGGCATTGAAGCCATGCAAAATTCATATTTCGGGGCAGAATTTTTGACTCTTGATTCCCGGCCGCGGTGCATCAACAGATGGATGCAGGCCGCCGCAGCCGGGTTTTGTGCGCTGGTGTTATTCTTTCCATTCGAATCCTTGAGGGGCGCGAGCCCATCCACCTCCGTTCCCGCATCGCCCGACCCCGCCGGTGGAACCCTCGCCCTGGAGAAGACTCTAGGCATCCACTTCATTCCGGGGTCATCCTCAACCGTCCTGATCGAGCGCGACGGAAAAACCTACCTTATGGATCTGGTCGGGCAGACGATTCGAGAGCACGATGCGCTCGCTCCAGCTTCTTCGCAAGACGCTCCGCATCTGGCCGCAGCACCAGATCCACCGCAAGAGACGCCTGGCGGCTCCAGCATTTTCGCCGAGGACTGCGCAGGGTGCCACGGCGCCGCGGGAAAGGGTGGCGGTGAGATGAAGACTCCCGACTTTACAAATCCTGCAGTTCAAGCCGCGCTTCCCGAGGGGACAGTGGTCAAGACCATCCGCGAAGGGAAGCCCGGAACGGCAATGCCGGCGTGGCAAGGGAAATTATCGGAGGCGGAAATCAGCGCGGTTGCGAGCTTCGTCAAATCACTCGGGCAGCCGATAGGCAAACCCACAGGTGCCGCCCCGGGCGCCCCGGCCCGAATGGCAAATCTCTACGAGCCCGCAGATGATTATCTGTATAGCCTTCCAACGGGGCGCAAATTGGATCGCCACGGCCTCTATTTGAATTTTACGCATCGCTTCGTTTACACCCCGGCATTCAGCGGGACGGGGTCGGGCGACACGCTTTTCGGGCTCGACAATGTCTCCATCTCCTCATTTGGACTACGTTTCGGAGTTACCGACAAACTCTCCGTGAGCGCCTACCGTTCGCCGAGTTCGATCAACCGTCCGATTGAATTGGGCGCTGCCTACCATCTTTGGGACGAGCATAACGGTAATCCTTTCAATGCCACAGCCCGGTTTTCCGTGGACGGACAAAACGATTTCGCCGAAAACTACACCACCAATTTCGAGTTGATTCTGTCCCGCAGCGCCACGCGCCGCGCCCAATTTTACCTGGTGCCCACGGTTTCCCTTGACGATCGCGAATTGACTCAAAAACCCGGCTCACTCGCCTCCGCTCCGCCCAAGCTTCCGGGTTATAACTCTTTTTCCTTGGGAGCGGGGGGGATCTGGGATTTTCGGCCTACGGTGGGATTACTTGCGGAGGTCATGCCCACGCTGGCAAATGCTTCGGAGCTGGGAATTCACCGGCCGGCGTTCGGGTTCGGAATCCAAAAACGGATTTTGCGCCACGCCTTCACCCTCGGATTTTCCAACAGCCCGGGCACCATCGTCTCCCAGAGGGCCGGAACGCGAGCGACGTTTCTCGATCAACCCTTTGGCGACACGCCGAAAGGGCTGTTTATTGGGTTTGATTTGGAGCGGCAGATTTATTGAACGAGTCTGTGGCCTTCGCCCGAGCATACACAACTTGCGCCCACACTCGCGCATTAACAATTTTTTTGCACCTCAACCATTGAACCATGACATGCACTGCGGGGCCGCATCGCTATCCTGAATATGAAACGATCGGGTACTGGCTGGGACCCGAATTTGGACGCGCTCAGGCTGCCGAATTCGGGTCCTAATCAGTGACCAGTCATCAACATGAGGGGAGTGCGATGAGCAGCAAAGTGGTGCTTTCTCAGCCGCCTTACACCGGTCTACCCCTGGGGCCGCCCCTCAGCCTTTTGAGTCTGGCTTTTCGCCGGCTTGAAGCGGGTTTTCAGGTTTCGGTCGTCGCTGCGACGATCAATCGCGAGTACAAGCGCACACGTGCCGGCGAGCTTCCGGGCGCTCTTTGCCTTCGCATCTCCCTGTTCACGGGACGGATGATCAAATCCGCGGTGGACGTCTCGCGCTGGGTAAGGAAAGTCCTGCCCGGGCTGCCGATCATTTGCGGTGGCTGGCAACGCCGCCAGCAAGTGTGTTGAGGGGCAGGGCATCGACGCTTAAAAGACCGTAGCGAAGACCGCCGTGGTGGCGGTCTGGCCTTTTGCTTAGCGCTCAGACGCTATGGGCAAGAGTTACGTGAGCCTCGACACCAGATAAGAATGAGGAGTAAAGCCATCTTGGTCGATGTCCTTCTCACCCACTCCTATCACCTCCATTACGACCGCAAGCAGGTGCGGAAGATGCAGCCTTATTCCCCTCTGGGAACGCTATACGCGGCGGCCGTTCTGAAGCAGCGCGGATTTTCCGTCGCTTTGTTTGACAGCATGCTGGACGACCCCGGCCAGGCATTTCCCCTGCAGCTCGATCGCCACCGCCCTAAAGTCGTGGCCATTTACGAAGACAATTTCAATTTCCTTACCAAGATGTGTTTAACGCGCATGCGCGAGGCGGCGTATGAAATGATTGACGCCGCCAAGTCACTGGGATCGAAAGTCGTGATAAACGGCTCCGACGCCTCAGACCATTGCCGCGAGTATTTGGACCGTGGCGCGGACTTCGTTCTGTTGGGAGAGGCGGAGGAGACGCTGCTGGAGCTGGTGGAATCGCTCATCCGAAACGGGGGAGGCAGCACGAGGGGCATTCGCGGCCTCGTGCGCCGCGCCGCGCACGGCGGCAGTCCTATTCGCACGCCCCAGCGCCCGCTGATCAGAAATCTGGATGAGTTGCCGCTCCCAGCCCGTGAGTTGATCGACATGGAAAAATACCGGCGCGCCTGGAAGGACGCGCACGGATTCTTTTCACTCAACCTGGTGGCCAGCCGCGGATGCCCTTACCGGTGCAACTGGTGCGCCAAACCGATTTACGGAGACTCCTTCCACGCGCGCTCACCGGAATCCGTGGCGCTCGAGATGCTTGAGTTGCGAGAGAGATTTGGCGCTGACCACCTCTGGTTCGCGGACGACTTGTTTGGTATTAACCCTCGATGGGTGGCGGACTTTGCGGACCACGCAGAGCGGCACCGCGCCGCCGTTCCCTTCAAAATGCAATCGCGCGCCGACCTGATGACCCCAGAAACGACCGCGGCGCTGGCGCGGGCGGGCTGCGCGGAGGTCTGGATGGGCGTCGAGTCCGGCTCGCAGAAAATTCTGGACGCCATGCAGAAGGGTTTGCGCGTGGAGATGGTGGCCAGGGCACGCGAAAGCCTGCGCGAGAATGGGATTCGAGCCTGCTATTTCCTTCAGTTCGGCTATCCCGGCGAAACCTGGCGTGACATCGAGGAGACTATCCAGATGGTGCGCGAGACGCGTCCCGATGACCTGGGCATTTCTGTTTCTTATCCGCTCCCAGGAACCAAATTTCACGAACGAGTGCGGGAACAGTTGGGTGAGAAGACCAACTGGGTGGACAGCCAGGACCTCTCCATGATGTTTAAAGGCGCCTACACCAGTGAGTTCTATCGCGCGTTGCATGATGCCTTGCACGGCGAGGTTGCGTCGTGGAGTTCGCCTGGAACGTGGAAGTTTGATCTTCGCGATTCTTCGCAGGCAAGCCTTGAAGGCGTGGCGGGAATTCAGGAGATGTGGTTGCGGGTTGAGGATCTGGAACGTACCTGCCGGAATTCTGACGCAACTCTGCTTCCCGTGCTTGCTGACGCGCTGGTGAGGACGTAGCGAGTGAAATCGTAGCGCGGGCGTCTCCGGTTTTGGGTATCCGATGGTCCGATCGGAGCGGACAAGAAATCGGAGCCGCCCGCTGCGGCGTGGGCATCCTGCCCGTGTTCATCAGCCGTAGGGCACCCCTTGCGGGTGCCCTGGGCGCCGGCATCGCCGTGGCAAAGGCAGGCACAATGCCTGCTCCTACGATTGATTGTTCGAGGGAGTGAATTGCCTAATCCAAAACCCATGGACTGTCTGCTTACTCACGCCTTTTTCTTGGCCGATGATCCGAAAGAAGCTCAGATCATGAAACCCTATGCCCCTCTGGGTATTCTTTACCTGGCCTCGCACCTGCGCGCGCGGGGGTTTGATGTTGGAGTGTTCGACACCACGTTTTCATCCTGGCCCGAGTTGCAAAACCTCCTCGCCCGGGAGCGGCCGTCGGTTCTGGGCGTTTATGGCAATCTAATGACGCGGGGAAGCGTGATTCGCATTTTGCGAGCGGCGAAGGAAGCGGGTTGGAAAACCGTCGTGGGAGGGCCGGAGCCCGGCGCATACGCTGCGGAATATCTCGAAGCGGGCGCGGACGTGGTGGTGATTGGCGAAGGCGAGGTCACACTGGAGGAGTTGTTGCCAATCCTCCGCAGCGGACGGATGGAAAATCTCGACGCGGTCAACGGCATCGCCTTTCGGCCGGCAGACGGCCACGTGCAATTCACTCCCGCGCGGGCGCAGATTCCAGATATCGACGTGCAGCCCTGGCCCAGCCGCGAGTCGATTCAAATCGAGCGCTATCTCGAAACCTGGCGGCAGCATCACGGCGCGGGGTCTGTGTCGCTCATCACCGCGCGGGGTTGCCCCTACGAATGCCAGTGGTGCAGCCACGAGGTTTACGGTAGGACGCATCGACGGCGGAAGGCGGCATCCGTGGCTGATGAGCTGGAGTGGATTTTGGCGCGCTACAATCCCGACATGCTCTGGTTTGCCGACGACGTGTTCACTATCCATCACGGCTGGCTGGCGCAATTTGCTGCGGAAGTGAAGCGCCGGGGAATCTCCATACCGTTCGAGTGCATTACGCGCGCCGATCGCGTGAACGAGCGCGTGGCGGACCTTCTCGCCGAATTGAATTGCTTCCGTGTCTGGATTGGCTCGGAAAGCGGCTCGCAGCGCGTGCTGGACGCCATGCGGCGCGGCGTGACCGTGGAGCAGGTGCAGAGCGCCGTGGGTCTGTGCAAGTCGCGCGGTATTCAGACCGGCATGTTCCTCATGTGGGGTTACGAAGGCGAGGAGCGGGAGGACATTGAAGCAACCATCCGGCACGTGAAGGTATCAAATCCGGATATCTTCCTGACCACGGTCGCATATCCCATTCGAGGAACAGCTTATTTCGATAGCGTTCAGGACCGCGTAGTGAATCCCAAGGGTTGGCAGGAAGGGTCGGACCGCGATTTTCAGATTCGTGGCCGCCATTCGAGGCAGTATTACCAGCACGTGGACCGCCTCTTGCGGGCGGAGGTTGATCTCGGCCGCCTGCTTCAATCTCCGGCTTCCAGCAGTGGCATCCTGGCTGCCGAGTTGCACCGGAAGATCGACCAGGCCCACGAGGGCATGCGAGCCACGGCAGCGGAAGTGGAGGCTTGACGCCATCAGCGCTCAATTTTCCACCATCCATAACGCACCGTTTGACGCAATCGCCGAAGAATATGACGCGTCGTTTACACACTCGCTGATTGGGCAAGCGCAGCGCCAGTCGATTTGGCGGGAGATGGACCGTTGGTTCCGTCCCGGACAGCGCATCCTGGAAATTAATTGTGGCACCGGCGCCGACGCCTTGTTTCTCGCCGAACGCGGGATGCACGTTGAGGCGTGCGACGCCTCGGCCAAGATGATCGAGGTGGCGCAAAGGCGGCGGGAGGGGTCTCCCTTTGCTGCTTTAGTCAATTTCCGCGTCTTGCCCATTGAGGAAATCCCTCAGCTCAAATTATCTGCCCCTTGCGACGGGCTCCTCTCGAATTTTGCCGGCTTGAATTGCGTGAAGGACTTGCGCGCGACAGCTCGAAATCTGGCACCGCACATGAGGCCGGGCAGCAAAGCCATACTGTGCTTTTTCGGCCCGTCGTGTGCCTGGGAAATGCTTTGGTATGGTTTGAGGGGCGACTTCATAAGGGCATTTCGCCGGCTGCGCGGCGGAAGCAGAGTGGCAAACCTGACCCCCGGGCAGAAAGTAGCCGTTCGCTATCCCACCGTCCGATCGATTTGCAGAGACTTTAATCCTTACTTTCGGTTGGTGAGTTGGAAGGGCGTCGGCATCGGTGTTCCCCCAACTTATCTCGAACCTTGGGCGGCGCGGGTCCCGCGCGCGCTGGCGGCTGCGGCCCGCTTTGACGCGTGGCTCGGCCCGGTTCCGGGCTTCCGTGCCTTGGCCGATCACATGCTGCTGGTCTTCGAGAGAGTCGAGGCATGAGCATCCTCAACTCGGTCCCTCGAACTGCCGACGCTGCCGCACCTCACCTCATCCACGAACTTCCAGTGCTGGTCATTCTTCCCCACAATCGATGCAATTGCCGTTGTATGATGTGCGACATCTGGAGAATCCGGCAGACCCGCGAGATCACGGCGCGGGACATGGAGCCGCACATGGCCAGCCTGCGCCAACTCAAAGTCGGCTGGGTGGTTTTTTCCGGTGGCGAGCCCCTGATGCACTCGGACCCGTGGACACTCGCGCGGATGCTGCGCCGCGAAGGAATCCGGACCACGCTTCTGACCGCGGGGCTCACCCTTCAGCCTTACGCAGCCAAGGTGGCTGAGGAATTCGACGACGTCATCGTTTCGCTGGACGGACCGCCGGAAATTCATGACCGAATTCGTGGCATGGCGGGCGCATATCAGCGACTCAAGGGAGGAATTCAGGCGCTGCGGCAGATCCGGCCTTCCATCCCTATCTCCGCTCGCTGCACTGTGCAGAAGGGGAACCATCGACATCTGCGGGCCGTAGTGGCGACCGCGCTTGAATTAAACTTGAGTTCCTTGTCTTTCCTCGCTGCCGACCTGCGGTCAGAGGCGTTTAACCGGCAGACGCCCTGGCCGGTGGACAAATTGTCCGAAGTCGCGCTGGATGCCCATGAACTAGAGGCGCTTATTGACGAACTCGAATGGCTAATTTTGGAATATCGACAATTGATCCAGCAGAGCTTTATCCGCGAGAGTATTGAAAAGTTGCGCCGCATCGGCTTACACTTTCGCTCTGAGTTAGGAGAAACGGATCCTGTCGCCCCGCGCTGCAACGCGCCGTGGGTGTCGGCAGTGATTGAGTCAGACGGTGCAGTTCGGCCATGCTTCTTCCATCGGCCGATTGGAAGCCTTCATCGCGGAACACTGGCTGAAATCATGAATGGAGACGAGGCAGTGATGTTTCGAAGCAAGCTTGAGGTCTCGAGGAACCCGATTTGTCAGAGGTGCGTGTGCTCGCTCTTCCTGGAAAGAACAACCGCCAACTTGCCACCGACAGAAGACGGGAAAAAGTGGAGCGGTTTTCCCATCGAATCCAGTACGATTTGAGGTGCACGTCTTAAGGATGAGAATATTTGATTTGATTTGGAAAAATCAGCATGGGAAATTACGGACTCGGAGTTAATGGGAGGGAGAAATGCTAATCATTCCCTCCCGGTAACCGCGCGTTCCCCAGGCCCCGCGCGGATCCAAGGCCACCTGGGAGGGGGGTCCAATGGTCAGAGAGATTCTCGCATTTCGATGGACAACAGGAATTGCCGTTTTAACGTTATTTCTCATGCCACGAGCAGTGACGGCGCAGGCGACCGGGTCAGCAGCGCCTGTTGCTCAGGCGACCATTCCGGAAGATTCCATCCGGGCGCTGGCGGAAGAGATTAAAGAGCTGAGCGCGACCATTGATGAATTGCGCGCAGAGGTTGCCCGCTCGCGCCAGGAGACAGGCGAGCTTCGCGCAGAGTTTCGGAGCGCCATGGAGAAACTCTCAGCCGCCAACACTCCCGCAGGCGAAGCGAGCAAGAGCGCGCCTCAGGCTCCCGAGGTGCCCGCCGCGCCACCCCAGGTTCCTACAGCTTCCCCGTCGCCATCGGCGGCCTCTCAAGATGCGCGCATAAGCCGCTTGGAAGAGGACCAGCAATTGCTTCAGGCCAAAGTGGATGAACAACACCAGACGAAAGTGGAGAGCGTTTCCAAGTACCGCGTGAAACTGGGCGGCATCGCTCTGGTAAACCTATTCGGGAACAGCGGCACGGTAGACAATCAGGACGTTCCCAATCTTGCTCTTCAACCCGGAACAGTAACAACGACGGGAAGTGTTGGCGCCACAGTACGACAATCCGAAATAGGGCTTGAAGCCTATGGTCCGAGTTTCGCGGGGGCTCAAGCCAGCGCCAACGTGAATTTTGACTTCATGGGCGGATTTTCGAACGTATCGAACGGAGTTACCGACACCCTCGTACGTCTCCGGACCGCGACGGTGCGGTTGGATTGGGCGCACACATCCCTGGTGGGCGGGCAGGAGGCGCCATTCTTTTCCCCACTCTCCCCAACATCCTTCGCCTCTCTCGGATATCCTGCCTTTGCCGACGCAGGAAATCTCTGGACGTGGACCCCACAAATTCACATTGAACATCAGTTAAGCATTTCGGAAGGAAACAGCATCGGAATCCAAGGCGGCGTGCTCGATCCCTTGTCGGGTGAGGCACCGTCCAGCCAGTATTATCGTACTCCCACGGCAGGAGAGCAGTCGCGCATCCCTGCGGCAGGCTCGCGTTTAGAGTGGACGCACGGTAACGGCGACCGCGCCCTTAAAGTTGGCGTCGGCAGTTATTACAGCCGCCAAAATTACGGGGCAGGCCGCACAATGGATGCGTGGGCGGGCATGGCGGATTGGGATATTCCCTTGGGAGCCCGGTTTGCTTTGTCCGGTGAGTTTTACCGCGGGCGGGGCCTGGGCGGGCTCGGAGCTGCTCAAGGCCGAAGCGTGCTCTTCAGCGGACCCGTATCGGTTCCCACATCCAGCCTGATTGGTTTGAATACTGTGGGGGGATGGACACAACTCAAGTTCAAAGCCACTGAGAAAATTGAATTCAATGCCGCCTTTGGAGAAGATAATCCTTTCGCCCGCGATCTTTACTACTTCCCATATCCATCGAGCTATGGTTATACGAACATCGCGAAAAACCAGAACAGCCTGTTCAACATGATCTTCCGACCACGCAGTGATCTATTATTTGCCCTGGAATACCGCTATTTGTATACGATTCAGACCACTGACCTGAAAAACAACGCCGGCCAATTGAATCTCAGCATGGGCTTTCTTTTCTGACCGGCGATTAAGGGGGAGCTATGTCTGTGAATCTCCGAAAGACGGCAGTTGTTTTTCCGGCCCTCCTGTCTTTGGCTGTTACGCTGCCGGCGCTTGCCGAAGCCGCTCAGGTGACCGGGCGGGCAAGCGTGACACAGGCAAAGCTCGGGAAGGATAACCCTCCCGGTGTCAGCGTGGTTTTTTGGCTCACTCCTCTCTCGGAACAACCCTCGTCTCGCCCCCAGGATCAAAGTGAAACTCCCCACTCCCAACTCATTCAGAAGAACAAGGTTTTTATTCCCCACATCATGGTCGTTCAGGTGGGTTCTCAGGTGGACTTTCCTAACCATGATCCGTTCTTTCACAATGTCTTCTCTCTCTTCAACGGCAAGCGTTTTGATTTGGGCCTGTATGAGGCGGGGTCAACGCGAGGCGTGCGCTTTGACCGAGCCGGGATCTGTTACATCTTCTGCAACATTCATCCCCAAATGAGCGCCGTTGTCGTGGTGGTTGATACGCCTTACTTTGCAATGTCAAACGCCAAAGGGGAGGTTTCCATTCTGCGTGTCCCTCCCGGCCGATATCAGTTAAACGTTTGGGAGGAACACTGCGCGCCAAAGGATCTGGAGGCGTTGTCCCATCCGATCACAGTCGGCGAAAATGATACTTCGCTCGGGAACCTCCATTTGCGGGAATCGGTGGAGCCCGCCGTGGCTCATCTCAACAAATATGGGAAGCCGTACGATCCCGAGGTGTTTCCCAGCCCCATTTATGTGAAGCCCTGAGCAGGTGGCGGCACAAGTGCCGGCTGAACTTCGCCCGATCTCCAGAGACCGGCCAGTGCTACCTACAGGTTTCACTACAAGGAATGAGCGTGGTGGGTCAGTTTGAATTCCGTAGGGCCAAGGCTTGTCCCTGCCCTTCAGTCTAGCGACATCGGGCAGGGCACCCGCAAGGGGTGCCCCTACGCCAAAATTTCAAATTGACCTGCTGGCGGCATGAGGGCGACTTTGACTCGCAACAACAAAGCCGATTAGAATTGCCCTGGAAGTGCATGCGGGCTGGTGTTCGCCCAGGACTTCAAATCCTGTGGTCCCGTCTATGACGGGACGATCGGTTCGACTCCGATGCACTTCCGCCACTTCGAGGCGGTCGCGGGTTGCTGGTGGTTAGTAGTTGGCAGCCGGCGGCCGCAAGGTTTGGCCGGCCACTAACCATGATTCTCATGAAGAAGCCTAAGCCCTTCAAAGCCGAAACCGAAGTCCGACGCCAGGCGCGATTGCGCGTCGGCTCGCCGCCCGCTGCACAGACCCACCAAGACAGGCGAAAGAAGCCGCCCAAACATAAGAAACAGGCTGAAGCGGAAAACAGGGAAGTCTGACAGGTCATCAAATGACCCAAAGGCCGAATTATCAAATTACCGAGGCTTGAACCAAGCCTAGCTCTTGGACCCTCATCCGGGTTTGAAGTCAGGGATCTTCTCGCCGGCAAGAAAGAGTGTGGGCGGAGTAGCAGAGAGCAGTTGGGCCATCGATCTGTGGATGTTGAGAATATCGGCCTTGCTGAAGCCGTCGCTGAAAATTTCCACTTGCCCATCGGAATTGACGAGGAAAAGCGACGGCACATGCGAGATGCCATACTCGCGCGAGACCTTATAGGGAGAGTCGTCAATCAAAATGGGAAAGGTCACACCGAACTTGGCGGCGAACTGTGCAGCATCCTTTGCGTTGTCCTGCACAATACCCCAGATTTGGACGTTTTGCTTTTGAAGCTGAATGTACAGCCGATCGAGAAAGGGAAAAGTAAATTGGCAGGTTGGGCAGCTGACCTTGAAAAACGCCAGCAAAACCGGACCGCGGCCGACCCCCTGCGCGAGAGACAGGCGCTCGCCGGTTATTGTGGAGAGCTCGAAAACCGGTGCGGTTTTTCCGGGAAAAACTGCGGGCATGTGAAATTCCTTTTCAACATGCGGACAGGAGTTCTGTATTCTTACCTGGCTTCCAGCCCGGTTTATTCATGAAATGACCATGCGAAGAGCAAATGCCAAAGCGTTTCACACAGAGCTCCCGGAGTCTGTTGGCGATGGAATCGTCCCGCCATGGAATCACAGAGTGCACAGAGAAGTTCGCGGCGACTTCTCCGTGTTCTCTGTGCTTGAACTCCGTGACCTCTGTGTGAAACTTTTTTTCCCCGCCATGCTCTGGGAAATTCATGAACAATTCGGGCTAGTGGATGTGCTTAACTTTTTTCTTCATATAGTCCATCAAAAGATACTGTCCCAGGGTATAGGGAGTTGTGAAATAGGCTTTCCCGCGGCAGATTTCCGTTACCTTTTGCACGAAATTGATCAATCCATAGTCCTGCGCCAGCATGAAGGTGTTGATCAGAATGCCGTTGCGGCGGCAGCGCGCCACTTCGTGCAAAGTCTCCGACACCACCAAGGGGTCGAGCCCGAAGGCGTTCTTGTAAATCCGCCCGTCCTCGAGCGTGAGCGCTGAGGGCTTTCCATCGGTGATCATTACGATCTGCCGCATGTCTTTCTTCTGGCGTGAAAGCAGGCGCTGCGCCAGGCGCAGTCCCTCGCGCGTGTTGGTGTAATAAGGCCCCACGCGTACGCGAGCCAATTCCGCAAGCGGCATTTCCTCCGCCGTGTCGTGAAACAACACTAGGTGCAACGTATCGCCCGGATACTGGGTACGAATCAGGTGGGTGAGGGCGAGCGCAACTTTCTTGGCGGGTGTGAAGCGGTCCTCGCCGTAAAGAATCATGCTGTGGCTGCAATCGAGCATCAGCACGGTGGCACAGGAACTCTGGTATTCGCACTGGTGAACCTGCAAATCCTGATAATCGAGATCCAGCGGCGTTTTCAGGCCGTTGCGGCGGATGGCAGAGAGCAGCGTGGCATTGACGTCCAGGTTCAGCGTGTCGCCGAATTCATAGCGGCGGCTGGAGCCTTCGGATTCGACGCCGGTGGAAAGCTCACGTGTGTCATGCCGGCCGAAACTGGACTTGCCAAGTGAGCCCAGCAGGTCGCGCAGGGTCTTGAACCCCAAAAAGTCGAGCGCCTTGTCGGTAATTTCGAATTTGGCCTTGCTCTCCCGCGGTCCGGCCGAGGGCTCGCCCTCGCGTTCGAGAATCTGGCCCTGCGTCGGGTTTGGCTGCTCGACGGTGACGTAGCCCTCCTCCGACAGGCGTTGGAGCAGTTGGTCGATCTTTTTCGCCAACTCCGAGTTCTGGTAATCCTCCCAGTTCTGGAGCATCTGCTCAACCAGGCTGTCGGGAATTTTGCCGCGTTCGCGCAGCGCCTCCAGCAGCGCCTGATGGAGCTGCTCCATCGTGTGCTCAGGGTTCATATCGTAAACGCTTTGGTATTGGTTATAGAAGCCGCTGTCGAGCAGAAAATCCTGAAGCATCTGGAGCAGGTCTTCCGCGCTCAGATCGTCAAAGGGATCGGGAACGTATTTGGAGTATTTGACGTAACGCATATTGGGAATCGGAAACTGGAAACTAGAAACTGGAATCGCGCGTTCGGGCACCCAGCCAGGAAGGGCGGGGCTTCAGCCCCGCCGTTGAGGATGAATTCATTATCGGCGCTTTAGCCGCTGAAGTG
>JASHSC010000671.1 GCA_030036915.1 Terriglobia bacterium | reverse complement strand
GTGCACGTGCGAATCAGTTGCCCGCCCACCGTGTCTCCGTGTTTTTACGGTGTCGATACGCCGACGCGAAAGGAATTGATCGCGGCAACGCACTCGGTGGAACAGATTCGCGAGTTCCTGGGCGCTGATACTCTGGGCTATCTTTCCATCGCAGGAATGCGCCGCGCCGTTGAAGATTCCCACGGCCACTTCTGCCTGGCGTGCTATACCTCCGAATATCCCACGACGGTTCAGGAACCGCTCATCGCCTTGCGAAATCGAGATTGAAACCAATGGAAACACCGGAATTGAAGCCCGGACCATCGCCTGTTCCGGAGCCGCTCGCCACCTCTGAACTGCCCCCTGAAGAAAAACCTGTTCAGCCCGAGCACCAGGAGACGGTGTGGGAAACCGTCCGCTCGCTGCTCATCGTTCTGGTGGGCGTCCTGTGCATCCGCACTTTTGTAGCGGAGGCTACGGTCATTCCCACCGGTTCGATGGAATCCACCATCCTGGTGGGGGACCACGTCTTCCTCAACAAGCTGCTCTACGGTCCGCGCGTGCCTTACACTTCACTGCGCCTGCCGCCGCTCAGAAAAGTCCACCGGCAGGATATTGTGGCTTTTCGCTATCCCGTCAATCCCTCGGTCATGTTTGTGAAGCGCGTGATCGGCGTGGGCGGCGATGTAGTCCGGATTGAAAACAAGCGCGTCATCCTTAACGGCAAGCCGTTGTTTGAGCCCTATGTGCAGTACCTTTCTTATCCCAACCAGCCTTTGCGCGATGATTTTCCTCCCAGCCTGAGCATGCTCGAAACTTACCCCGCCTATTTGGGACTCGATCCCGCCTGGGCGCGGAAGATGCCCAGCTTCATTCAGAGTGACGGCTTGCACGTGCCGCCCGGCTATCTGTTCGTGATGGGGGATAACCGCGACAATTCCCTGGACAGCCGATTTTGGGGATTCGTTCCACTCGAAAACGTGGTGGGTGAGCCGCTGTTTGTCTATTGGTCGTACGACGCGCCCGATCCCAAGGACTGGCAGGCGGACACCCTGGCGGCCCGGCTGAAGTTTGACGCCTCCATCGCCTGGAACTTCCTTACACATACGCGTTGGTCAAGAACTGGACAAACGTTTTAAGATGTAGTGCCGAGCCTTAGCTCGGCAGGCCGCCCTCAAGGTCGGCGCTGCATTTCGCGCCATCGGTGGTGCACCAGCCACTGGCCACTAACCACTGTTCTTATGCGATATCGTGACGCCGGCGTTGACATCGACGCCGCAAGCAAAGCCAAAGCGCGCATCAAGCAGTTGGCGCGCAGCACCTTCAGCCCCCGTGTTCTGCGCGAGGTGGGAGCGTTCGGCGGATTTTTCTCCTTGCAGGGATTGCCGCGCGACACCGTGCTGGTTTCGAGCGTCGATGGCGTGGGCACGAAACTCAAAATCGCCTTCGCCCTCAGTCGCCACAACACCGTGGGCGCGGACTTGGTGAACCACTGCGTCAACGATATCGCCGTGCACGGCGCCGCTCCGCTTTTCTTCCTCGATTACCTGGCCACGGGCAAGATGCTCCCCAAAGTCGTTACGGAGATTGTTGCAGGTCTGGCCGCCGCCTGCCGGCAGGTTGGTTGTGCGCTGGTGGGTGGAGAGACGGCGGAAATGCCGGGCTTCTATCCCGCCGGCGAATATGACCTGGCGGGCTGCATCGTGGGCTGGGTGCGGCGCGGGCGAATCATCGATGGCAGCGGGATTCGACCGGGAGATGTGATTCTCGGGCTGCCTTCGCTCGGGCTGCACACCAACGGCTATTCGCTGGCGCGAAAGGTTTTGCTGGAGCGGGAGAAATTGCCTCTGGCCAAGGCGCCGGCCGGCTTCAATCGGCCGCTCGGTGAAGTGTTGCTAGCCCCTCACCGCTGTTATTGGCCGGCGGTAAAGCCTCTCCTCGATCGCAGTTGGCTGAAGGGTCTGGTCCACATCACGGGCGGCGGCATAACCGATAACACGCCGCGAATTTTGCCCCCCGGCACGCGCGCGGAAATCCGCCTGGGAAGCTGGCCCGTGCTCCCCATCTTTGATCTGATTGCCCAGCGCGGCAAAGTGCCGCTTGACGATATGCTGCGAACGTTCAACATGGGCCTGGGCATGCTTCTGATCGTTTCGCCCCGCAATCTGCCGGCAGTCGCTTCGGCCCTGAGAAAGCGCCAGGAGAAATGCTGGAACATCGGCCGAATCGTCGCCGGCCGGCCCGGGGTTAAGTACTTGCCGGGGTGACAGTAAAAACTTTGCAGTTTTTGAGGTACGATTTCCTGGCGTCATGCGCGTCGAAATGACCCCTCACCCCACCGCCTTGCGGTTCCCCCTCTCCCCCGGAGAGGGAAAACATATCTTGGGCGCGCTGCGAGCTTTTCCCTCTCCCGTGGGGAGAGGGTGCCCGACGGAGGAGGTCGGGTGAGGGGTCGTTTTCGGGGCCCCTTTTTAGGGGGCAAGCATTCTAAATCCCCCGGCTCTGCCCGCGGATACTTCCAAAAAGGCCGTTCCCTATTTTTGCGTAAGTGATTTCAGTTTATTAGCACAGTTTTCATCGTGAGGGGCAATCCTGCAAGCCATCTCCAGATGCTGGCGTGCCTCGGAGAGCAGCCCCAAATGCTCATCGGCGGCGGCCAATTGGAAGTGTCCTGTAAAACTCTCGGGTGACAGCGCCAGCACCTGCTGGAACCGCCAGCGCGCCTTTTCGTAGTCCCCGCGTTCGAGCCAATAGTCTCCCAAAGCTTCCGCCACGGGAGCGTAATCGGGCTCAAGCTTCAGCACCGTGGTCCATTCACTCAAAGCATCCTGCGGCCTCTTCATTTGGAGATAGCACTCGCCCAGATGAAAGCGCGCCAGAGTATTCTGCGGGTCGGACTTCAAAATTGATTGCAGCTTGGGAATGGCGACGGCGGCGCGTCCCTCCGTAAAGTCCAAATAAGCGTTTTGGTATAGCTGAAACTCCGCGAAGCGGTCTTTGGGGTCGGGCAAAGAGTTTTCCTGCCCTGCGCCTGGGGCATCGTGTCGAGGCGTCGCGGCGAGGTAGCCAAGCGATTCCAGTTGCGCCAAGGTTTCGGGCGACAGCGCTGAGGGCTCAGGGCGTCGGACGGGTTTATAGCGCTCCAGCACGGCCGCCAATTGGTTCCGGAGCTCCGCCGCCATCGCGGAGTTTTGGGAGAGAAGATTCACGCGCTCACCGGGATCAGCGGCGAGATCGTAAAGTTCCGCCTTGGGCGCCTGAATATATTTGTACTTTCCAACGCGCAGGGCGCGCAGCGGTGCCCACCCGAAAGCGTCGTGCGCGTAAACACTTTCGCTATAGACGGCGCGAGGCGCGTTCTCCGAATCTTTCAGCGCGCCCAGCAGGCTGATGCCTTCGAATGGAACCGGAGCAGGTATGTGGAGGAAGTCCAGTATTGTGGGAGCGACGTCAATCAGCCCGACTGGCGCGGAGTATGTAGCCGGAAATTGGAATTGCGAATCTGACTGTGAGTTTCCGGTTTCCAATTTCGGGTTTCGACCTTCCTTGATGCGAGGCCAATGCAGAATTAACGGGACGTGCAGCGTGCTTTCGTAGATGTAATAGCCGTGGTCGATCTCGCGATGGTCACCCAGGCCTTTGCCGTGGTCGCCGAAGATGATGATCAGCGATTTGTTCCACCATCCGCTCTGTTCGAGATCCTGCCGGAACCGCCCCAGCACCTGGTCAATGTAGAGGAGTTGCGCATCGTACCGCGAGATACCCTGATTCAGCGCAACCTCCTGCGGCAAGGTGTAGGGCACGTGCAGATCGTACAAATGGACAAACACAAACACCGGTTGGCCACGGTGGGCATCCAGCCACTGGCGCGCGGCTCGAATAACTAAGGCGCCATCCCGCCGCAGGCTGGCCGCCAAGGGATTCCTCACTCCGGTGGTTTCCTCGCCGAACGGGCTATCGTAATCATCAAAGCCCTGGTCTAATCCATACCGCCGATCCAGGTAATCGCTGCCGATGAATGCTGCCGTCTTATATCCGTGCGATTGCAGCACGGATGCGAGGGTCACAGCGCCGGCGGGAACGCGCTCGCCGTTTTCTTCCACGCGGTTTTGAAAAGGGTATGTGGACGTGAACAACGAAGTGTGCGAGGGAAGCGTGAGTGGAACCTGAGCTTCCGCCTGGGTGAAGAGCGTGCCGCCGTCGGCGAACGAGTCGATGTGCGCCGTGCGGATTTTGGAGTAACCATAGGCGCTCAAGTGGTCGGCACGCAGGGTGTCAATGGAAATCAGAATCACGGAAGGCGGCGCCGCAACATTTTCGTCCGCGTTTAATGGAGACTCCAACATGAAAGTCAGGCAGGACAGCAGGAGGATCGCATAACCCTGCGCCCTAATTGCGCGGTGATAAACCGCACCATCAGTGATTCCGAGAAGAAAATCGCTGGGTAAGCGGTGCTTCATGTCGTCGATCGGAAGTATATCCGATGGCGCGAGTTTCAAGGAGGCTGGACGTGGCCCGGGTGGCAGTTGGTAGCCACGGTCAGTGCAGTTCTGACCGTGGGTTCTGCCAAGCGCGGAGAAGGACCACGGACAGAAGGGCGCTGACCGTGGCTACCATCTAGAAACTAAACCGCAGTTGGAAATCGATCCTGCGGTTTGCGGCGTTGCTCGAGAAAAATCCGCCGGCAAGAGCGATAGGACGTCCGAAGTCCGGAGAACTCAGCACGCCGACGGGAGAAGCGTCATTGGCATCATTGAAAATGTTGCGGGCGGAAATGCTGAAAGTGAGGTTGTAGCGCCGGTTGGTGGTGTTGCTCCCATGGAAAAATGAGTTGCTTGACCCCATGCTGCTCAAGCCGCCAGGCCCGAGGCCCCTTCCGTGATAACCGCCTCCACCGCCCGATGAGCCTCCTCCACCCCCGGAAACCTCTCTCCCAAAGCCAAAGGTTTTACTGATGCGCAGGTTGGCCGTGAACTCGGCAAACCCTTCTCCGTAATTCAGCGGAATGAAGGTTTCCCCCGGTTGCGGCACGGTGTCAAACCTTCCCCAACGAGTGCTGACCACATTGGCGGGGTTCGAGAGATTCGAGGCAAACGTCGGGCGCTCATTGAAAATCGTATCGCCGTTCAGTTCCTGGCCGGTTGTGATGTTGAGGGGCATGGCAGAATTCGCCACCACGAATGGGAATATTTGAAATCCCAAGGGCAGGTTCCAGCTTCCACCGAGAAAGATCCGATTACGCACGTCGTAGGCAGCGCGGCCGTAATCTTCATCCAAATCGTACTGGTTCATGGGAAAGTTCCCGGGGCCAAGAGTATTGCTGTTGGCGAAGCTCAAGGTGTAGAACCCGAAGAGCGACAGCTTGGAACCGCGAATATTGAAATTGGCGATCATCTGATTTTGGTTGTAGAGTCCGGCGGCTTCGTATTGATACAAGTCGGAAAAGCTGGGGTCGGGACGCGCGCTATCCAGGTTGAGGGGATCCGGCGCGTTGATATTGCGCGCGATCAACTGATGAAGCCCGTGGGTGTTGAGGTAAGTAATGGACACTGTGGCCCTCTTGGAGATCTGCCGCTCGAGGCCCAATCCCGATTGCATGGTGTAGGGAGTGCGCAGATTCGGATCGGTTTGATAAATGATGGGGGACGACAAGCTCGCGCTGAGCGTGCTGACGGGCGGAATCGTGGGGAAAAA
>JASHSC010000670.1 GCA_030036915.1 Terriglobia bacterium | reverse complement strand
ATCGTTTCCACGATAGATCTTGGCGACTTTTCCATCCGGACCGATAAGCGCGGTCACCAGCGCGTGGATGATCTGGCCTCCCTCCGTCCAGTATTTCAATCCAAAGAACTCGGCGACCTTGCGCACCTGCTCCGGCGTGCCCGAGGCGAAATCCCAATGGTCGAAGGGGTGCGGAGTGCCAGCGCAATCCAGAGCGTAGGCACGCAAAACTGCGGGCTTGTCGTACTGCGGGTCGATGCTGATACTCAGCAGGTGGACAAAACGGGAAATTACAGCATCGCCCTCCGCCTGCGCCAGAATCTTCGCGAAGTTCCGGCTCATCAGCGGGCAATAATCGGGCAAAGGGCAGCGCGTGTAGATAAAAGTCAGGAGCAATGCCTGACCGCGGAACTGATGGATGTGAATCCGCATCCCGTCTTGATTGACGAGCAAAAAGTCCGGCACCTCAACACCCATGAGCGGGCGAGTGGATTCCGGGGGCGCGAGCGAAGCATCCTCCGGTGTGGGAGTATCGGTGATGACGATGCCCTCGAGCCACGAGCGCGCGCTCGTTACCACCAAAGTCGCAGTAATGGCTTGTCCGGGTTTGAGAACATTGAAAGCCCATTGGTCCTTGAGGAGATAGGCCATGGTCATGGCCGGCATGTAGCCTGGAATCGCCTCGTGCGCCACCGTCACCGTGCCCGCGCTTCGATCAACCGTGACCACCTTCCCCTGCAAGTCAAATCGCCGCTGCGGCAAGGGCCTTTCCGCGCGGCACGCGGTTAACGCCAGCGCCAGGCATAGGCCGGCGAGCAAAGCCACACTCCATGGCGCGCGCACTTTTGAGCTCCACATACGTGTTAAGATGACCTGGCCCCCCGGCGCGTATACGTAAGTCTCAAAAATCGAATTACCACTACCGACCCGAGTCCCACCCCCTTGCCCCGAAATGCCTAATACCGGAACCGGTAGCGGAATTCCACATAAATCTGCCGGGGATCGTTCCAGTGAAACCCTCCAAACGTCAGGCTATTGTCGAGCTGCACGCGAAGGTCTCCCACATTCAGGGCGTTGAGGGAAACGGAGTATTTATCCGAGAACGACTTCCCCAGCGCCAGGTCAACCGTGGCGTGGGCGGGCAGATAGGCTCCGGGATATTGCGCGTTGGGCATCCCGTACAGTCCGTTGGTGAATCCCGAGCCGTAATATAAGTTCGCAGCGGCGTAGCCCTGGCGCGGAAGGCCAGTGTTGTAGCCGAAGTTCAAAGTGTTGCGCTGATCGTGATCGACCGGCGAGAAGCCGGGGGGGATGTCAAGCCCGCAGGCAGGAGTGACCGGGGCGGGACAGATCAGGCCGCCGGTAATCGGGGCAGTCGCCTCCGCAATCTGGTTCGCATAAGCCAAGTGAAACCGCCCGTGGCGCCATAAGTCGGGCGAACGCAGGGTGAGTTCCCATCCATTCACCACGGCCGCCTGCCAGGTGATGGGCCAGAAAAGATTCGATTCCCCGATATTGTTGTGGTCCAGCCAATTCGTAGCCTTGGTCTGAAAATTATCGGCGTCCAGCGTCCAGCCGCGGTAGGGAATGGTGACGCCGAGCTGGTATTCCCGGTCCCGCTCGCCGTGGAGAGGAGCAAAGGTGAAGTTCTGGCTGTTGGCCAGGCCCAGAAGCGCGCCCGTAGCGGTGACCACCGGAGGAGCCTGGTAGTAGTGGCCATAGAAACCCCGAAAGACCCAATTCAGATGCGGAACTTTCACTGCCGCGCCAAACCGCGGATCGGTAACGTTCTCTGTGATCGACGCGTTAAATTCCGTTTGGCGAAGCCCCGCGATGAGGGTCAGCCAAGGAGTGACTTTGAACTTGTCGTTAATGAACTCCGCGACCACTGACCCATTAACGCCAATGGAGGATGGGGGGAAGTTCTCACTCCCGTCGTTAAATACGTTGGCGAAATAATTGTACTGGTGCTGGTCGAATGTATACAACCCCGCCTGAAGATCGTTCTTCCAAAACCGCGCGTTCAGGTTGGCTTGCATGCCTCCGTAATTCGCGTCCTGATCCAATGTGGTGCTGACCGGATAATCGTCGGGGCCGCCGTGGTAGTGGGCGGCGTTGTAGTGGTAGAAGGGCGAAAGCGTCAGCATCAAATTGGGATTGAAAGTACGGACCCAGGAGACGACCACGTAGCCGTCGGGTTCCCGCTCGCCGTCGCTCAGGTCGTAACTCGGAGAATTCCCGGACGCGATGAGAATCTGATTGCCGGTTGAGTTGGGGTCCGGATCGATGGGGATCTGGTAATAATCCTGGCGCAGCGAGGTGACCAGGCGAAACTGGTTTCGGGCATTGGGATTGAAGATGAACGAGCCGAAGCCTCCGTAGCCGTTCTCCGCATCGTGATAAACCTGCGGGATGGGGGTTTGGAGGCCGTAATCGCTGCGATTGCCGTTTGCGCTGAAGTAATAGGCAAAACGCTCGGTATGACCTCCGCAACTGAACTGGTCGTTGGTCTGGTAGAAATTTCCGAAGCTGGTTACCAGGTCGCATTCGCGGTCGCGCTCGAAACCGGTGCGCGGGACAATGTTGAAGATTCCGTACGTGCGGTCGCCATAGTCGGCATCGTAGCTGCCGCGGAAAACTTCGATCTCGTCAATGTCCTTGGGATCAATCTGCGGGCCCAGATTGGTGGCGATGTTGGTGTTGGGCACTGGAATACCGTCAATCAGCCACTCGACTTGGTGACCTCCCCGCATGTGCAGCATATCGTGCGTGACGTAAGCAGCCGGCACGTAGTCGGTAATCATTTCCATCGCGTTGGTGCGGTCGGCGCCCGGGGTGTCGCGGATGTCCTGGCGATCGAGCATGGTCGTCGGTGTAACGCTGTCCGTTGCCGCCCCCAGGGTGCCTTCCTTCACCACCACCGATTGCTTCACTCCCGATATCGTCATCATAAAATGCAGCACCGGACTGGTGTCCGACTGCACAACCACAGC
>JASHSC010000669.1 GCA_030036915.1 Terriglobia bacterium | reverse complement strand
TGATATCGCGCTTGGTGCGGCTGACGTCGCGCTGTGTGGCAAAATCGCCCTCCACCCCTTTGTAAAAAACCGTTCCCTCAATCACCTCACCCGAGGGGAGTTTGACTTTCAGCTTCTGGCCGAACCTAATCTGATCGATGTAAGTCTCCTCCACATCGGCCTGCACCCAGAGATGATCGATGTCGAGCACCGTGACGATGGGTCCTCCGGCCTGCACGGTCTCGCCCGGAAGCGCCACGCGCGTAGACACGATTCCGTCTGAAGGGGCGTAGACCTCCGTGTATTCGAGCTGGGTTTGCGCCTGGTCCTTCTGCGCGACGGCCTGAGCCAACTGCGAACGCGTAGCGGCAATATCCGCCTGCTGGACCTCCACCTGCTTGCGATTGGCCTGTGCCACTTCCAATTGCGCCTCGGATACCCGCACCTGATCCTCCAGGGCGTTCACGTTGGCTTGTGAGCCGAGATAATTCTGCTTGGCGGTGTCGCGCTCCTGAGCGGTCAGCACGCCGTCGCTGTAGAGCCCTTCATCGCGCTTGTAGGTAATTTCATTCAAAGCCAGCGTCGCCTCCGCCTGCTCAAGCTGCGCGTGCGCTGCCTTCACTGCCGATTCCGCTTGTTGAAGCGAGGCGGAAGTCTGCTGATCGTCCATCGTGCGCGTTTCGTCCGACTGGCGGAGGCGAGCCTCAAACGTGTGGATGTTGGCGGCCGCGGAATCGCGCGCCGCGGTAAGATCCCGCGGATCGATTTCAGCAATCAATTCGCCCTTTTTCACTGATGACCCCTCCTGCACCAGCAGGTGTTCCAGGCGCCCTTGCACGAGGGGGCTCGCAATGTAATCGTTGCCCATGATGATCCCGGTGAATTGGAGCTCGCTGCTGTTCGGCACCGTCAGCAAGTAAACCACCAGCGCAATGCAGAAAATCACCAGGAGAAATATGAAGAATCGGGCTATTTTCATCGAGTCCTCGCAGGCGTTCGAAAAAGTCCGTGTTGGAGAAAGTCCAAAACCGCGCGGCGCCGGGCGGCCACACGTGACGGTTTCAGAGGATCGCAGTGCCAAAGCTCTGTTACCACGGGAGCTGCGGCGAAATAGAACACCGTAATGGCCACGAGTGTGAGCACGGTTTGCGGCGAGTCCACTTCACGAAATTCGCCCCTGGAAATTCCGTCGCGAATCGTGGCGCTCAGGCGGTCGTGCAGCGGGCGATAGTATTCATCTACCAGTCCCGCGAGCCCCGGACCACGGCTCATGAGCTGGCGCTGTACCAGCCGGGGATAGTTGGGATGGGCCATGACGAAATCGAAATAACCATTCACGTAGTTGAGCAGCCGTTGGCGCGGCGGACCCGGTTCATCCAACTTCCCGCCCACTTGATCGCGCAATTGGCTGAACAGCATCTCCAGCGTGAAGCGGTGAAGGTCCTGCTTGCTCCGAAAGTAGTAGTAAAGCAGTGCCTTATTGACGCGCGCCGCGCGGGCGATCGCGCCCGTGCGAGCTCCCTCCAGGCCTCTTTCCGCAAAAAAACCCTCCGCCGCGCTGACAATGCGCTGAACGGTTCCCGGACGCTTGGCGTGAGCCAGCGCATGGGGCAGTTTGCGCCCCAGCCGGCGGAGCTCCGCGCTGAAGGGTGAGGTTGACGATTTGGAGTTAGTGAGGGACATTATTTAACTAACCGTATAGTTAATTTCGAAAACCAGGATAACCTTCTTTCCCGAAATCTGTCAAGTCCGATTGGATGACGTTTGACAGCCAAAAATATTTTTGAAGTGCAACGCTTTCTTTGTTGAGACTGTCCCCGGAGGAGTGCCCGTAATATATAGATTTCCAAGGTGAAACGGTCGGCCGGCAAAATGGGGAGCGGGTGTAACTTTTCGCAGGCTTTAGCCCGCGATCGCCGGCTGAAATGAATTTATCTCGAAGACTAACGCGGCAGGCGATTGTCCAGGAAGTCTGAGATCTGCTGCGCGGCTGGCGGGTCGAGATTCGCGAGGACCACAATGACGTAACCTGACCTAGGGTAGATCTTCAAATCGCCATTCATGCCCGGAGCGCCGCCCCCGTGGCCCACATAACCATTGCCGTTTGCATCGCGCATGTCTTCAAAACCATAGGCATATTTGCCGCCGCGCGCATCCCCCTTCCCGGTAATCAGCAACTCTGTTGAGGCAACGCTCAGCAACCTGTGGCCCAAAAGCGCGTAAGCGAACCGGTAGAGATCACCGACCGTTGAATAACCGCCGCCGGCAGAAGTTCCGCGATAGGGTAGCGTATCCGTATTGGGGACCCAGGCGCCAGTCGCTTCCGAACGCATGTACCCGATGGAGCGCCCGGGAACAGTTTCATCCTCAGGTTGTGATCCGCTCATGGTCATGCCGGCGGGCTTGTAGACGTGTTCCTGAACGTAGTCGTAATAGCTCTGGCCGGTCACCCGCTCGATCACTACTCCCAGGAGCAACATTCCGTAATTGCTGTACCGCCACTGGGTGCCGGGCTCAAACTCCGGCCCGCGCTTCCCGAAAAGCGCCACGTAGTCGTTAAGCGTGCGCAGCTCCTTGCGGTGCGCATCAAACTCCGGGCCGAAGATGTCACCTGTGCCGCCGGTGTGGGTGAGCAACTGGTCGATCGTCACTTGGGCTGCGATTTCCTGATTGGGATAGTCGGTGAGGTATTTCCCCAGCGGATCGCTGAGGCTGATTTTTCCGGCCTCCACCAGTTGCAGAATGCTGACGGCGGTGAACATCTTGTTCATGGACCCGATGCGGAAGCGTGTGTCGAGCGTGTTCGGGATTTTCTTTTCGCGGTCAGCCATCCCATAGGCGCCGCTGAAAATCACACGGCCGCTTTTTGCCACCAACACGGCGCCGGAAAACTGGCCGGCCGCGGTATTTTTCTCGAGCAGCCCCTTTGCGGCGGCAAGGGCCTGGGTTTCGGTGAGGCGAGGGATTTCAAATCCCGGCGGAGGCGCGATAGCCATCAATCCCAGAGAAACAATATGGTGCGGCCAGGTGGTTTCCACCTCCAGAGTGAAGCGCGCAAACTGGTCGGAATCGCGCTCCTGAATCAGACCAGCCACTTGCGTTGCGGAACCTTGCTCCAGCTTGCGAAATTCGAATCCGCCGGTGCGCGCGCGGAAGGTCATGTCCTGGTTGAAACTCTTAACCCGCGAGGGAAAATCGCTCGCCAGAAATTGCCGGTATTTTTCCCGATCGCCGGAATTGAAGGCCGCGAGCCACGCTGAAAACTGGTGAAAGGAGGGTTGCTCTCGCGCCGCGGCGGCCTCCGCTTCCGTCAAGTCCTTTTCCGGCGGCCCCACCTCTGCCGGCTGAAGCTGAATTGAGGAAATTCGGTGCGGTTCTGAGGCTTCCACCTCAATAATGACGCGGACGCCCTCGCCGCTGGCGCGGGTTCGAGCCAGCGCTACGAGCCGCGCATCTGTGGATTCTTCAATTTTCTGAAACTCGAACCCGCCCACCTCGTTGTGGACCTGGAGCGTCTGGTCGGCGAAATCGGGAGGTGTATTCGGCGCCATATTTTTCGCCGCAAACGCCTGGAGTGTTGCACGGTCACCACTGTCAAACGCCACAAGCCACGCCTGAAGTTGTCGGCCCGCCGGCGTGTTCGGAAATTTGAATTCTGCCGGGGCGGGGGAGTTGGTTTGCGCCAATGGTCCCAGCGCCTTCGCGCCACGTGGCAGAGCTACGCCCGTGATGAAAACCAGCAGCGACAGAAACTTCCTCAAATGCCGGCGGTCAGCGCGTGAATTGCGTTTCATATACGACTCCTGTATTCCATTTCGCGGCCGGCGGATGGTCAGTTCTCCTGGGCATCGCGATCCCTAAATATTCGCAAAGATTTCGCACCGGCATCATCGAAAGCGGACTTCCATAACAAAAATCAGGACTCACCCAATGGCGGCCAAGCGCAAGTTGGCGCGCCCGGGATTCTCCAGGTCTTCGCGGAACGGGCTCTCAGCGCCCGAAGACCTATAGCTTACCGTTCAATTCGCTTTGGAATCAATTCGATGGCCATTTTGACCGATTTCTGAATTCTGCCTTGACAGATTTTTCCACGGCTGCAAGAATAATGGCGCCCTCAGGAAGTGTGTATCCACCGATAATTTTGGCAAGAGGGAGAAAGTGAATCCGAAATGGCCTGGGCACTTGTTGCAAATGAGTCGCAACTAGGAAGATTGGGAAACGATCGGGCGATCAGCCGCCCATCACTCTTGAAGGAGCTGACGGCGCGGCACGTACGCATGACCTGGCAACGCCGCCTGCTGGTGGGCATTATGCAGGATTCGCCCCGCCACCTGGATGCCGCCAAGCTGCTGGAGATCGCCCGGTGCCGCGACCCGCGCATCGACCGCGCCACCGTGTATCGCACCATTGGGCTGCTGAAGGACTGCGGCCTGATCGACGAGCTCGACCTCATGCACCTGGAGGGCGAAAAGCACTATTACGAAGCCAAGACCAACCGTGACCATTGCCACTTGGCGTGCTTCCGCTGCGGCGCAATTATTGAGTATGCCAGCCCGGCTTTTGAACGCCTCAAGAAGGAAATGGCACAGCAGGGCGACTTTGAGATTCGAGTCGTGCGCCTGGAAGTGGGCGGGTACTGCAAGCGTTGCCGTGTAAAGGCAGTGTGATCGCCAATATTTTTGATTCTGTGTTGCGACATCGTCGCAGAAAGCCGAATTCCGCAAAGCACGGCCATTCGAGGAAGCGGCGTTTGTAAGGAAACGTTGCTTGCAGAGGAGCGCACAGCGCGGCCGGGCCGCAACCCTGCCGTGGCACGCCCTTGCAGGCCGTGTCCGCGTCACTGGCATGATGCCCGTACCGCGAAATCTGTGCATGGCCCAAGAAAATTTTGAGAAAGAGTATTACGGAGTAGTGCAGTTTGACCTGGCGGCAGTTCTACGCCGTCATGTGGCGATTCCGCCTGGGCGAGATCGCCACGACGCTTAAAGGCTGTGCCGCAATCGAAGACGCTCGAATAGCTTGAAGAATAAGAACGGTCCTCACGACGAAACCTTGTAGCGAAGGGGTCGTGAGGACCGTAATCGACAACCTTGTCGGCTGGCGACCGCTTGCATTATACCGGAGCAGCCTCAAGGAATTCAGGAGAAAAAACAGCATGGCTGAAATCCGGACTGGCATGAGCCGTTCGTCTTGTTTTACCGCACCCTCTACGATGACAATCCAATACCGCAAAGTGACAACCCGGCCATTTACGGTGGTTCTTGCTTTGGTAATCCTCTTGCCATGGTTTCGAGTTTCCCTCTGGGCCAGCGTGGGAGGAAGCATCTCGGGAACCGTGACGGACATGAGCGGTGGTGTCATCCCCAAGGCCACCGTTAAGGTCACGAACATCGATACTGGTGTCCAGCAGACTATTGCGAGTGACGCGAAAGGTTTCTATTCATTCCCCAATCTTCAGGTGGGGAACTATGCGCTGGAAGTTGTTAGTCCAGGTCTTAAGCCTTACCGTCGCACGGGAATCGAAGTGGATGCCAACAGCGCATTGAGGGTCGATGCCGTGTTGTTATTGGGAGCAAGGCTTGACGCCGTCACGGTGGTGGAGAACCAACTCCATGTTGAGACAACGAGTACGCAGGCGGGGGAAGTCATCAGCGGGACCCAGATGACGTCTGTCCCTTTAAATGGGCGGAGTTTCACTGACCTGCTGGCGCTCCAGCCCGGCGTCGTCCCTGTCACCTCGATCACCTCCGAGACGGTTCAGGATGTCGGCGCCAGCGTGCTTTCTCCTTCCGGCGACCTCAATCCGGGCACGATATCCATCAACGGCCAGCGAGAGTTTGCCAACAGCTTTCTCGTGAATGGCAGCGACGTGGAAGAGGACGTCAATATGGGAGCAGCCATCATTCCCAATCTTGACTCCATTGCTGAATTCCGAATTTTGACCAACAACTTCGACGCCGAGTACGGGGAGTTCAGCGGGGGCCAGATTAATGTGGTGACGAAATCGGGAGGTAACGTCTTTCACGGCGACGGTTTCGAATTCCTGCGGAATACAGATCTCGATGCGCGGAACTACTTTTCTCCCACCCGCGGCGCTTTTAATCAGAACCAGTTTGGAGTAACGTTCGGCGGTCCCGTACGAAAAAATAAGATTTTCTTCTTCAGTGATTACCAGGGAACACGGTCGACCCAGGGGATTGATTCGGGACAGATCCCCGTGCCCTCCCTCGCGGACCGAACCGGCATTCTTTCTGACCTTGCCAGTTCCTTCACCACCACGGACGCAAACGGAAACACCATTCCCACTACGGTGAGCGGCTCCTATTGGGCCGGCCTGCTTTCGCAGAAATTGGGTTACCCCGTCGCGGCAGGTGAACATTACTATACGTCCGGGTGCACGGCGGCAACCTGCGTCTTTCCCGGAGCTGCGATTCCCCGGAGCGCGTGGTCCGGGCCTGCAGCGAACCTATTGCAATACATCCCAGCGCCGAATAACCCGAATGGAACATTTTCCACCTCCGCCAGCAGCCAGACCGTGCAAGATGATAAAGGCGGATACCGGGCGGACTCGAACACCCAATGGGGTTTGTTGACCGCCTACTATTTTCTCGACAATTGGTCGGAGAACAATCCCTACCCCGTCGCGCAAGGTGGGTCCAACGTACCAGGCTTCAATGCTCTCTACACGGGGAGGGCACAGTTGCTCGACCTCGGCGACACGAAAACACTCAGCGCTTCGGCAGTCAATGAACTCCACTTTAGCTTCATGCGGGATGCCAACGACCTTGGCAAACCCGTGGGCGGAGTCGGAGTCAACCTGGCCTCACAGGGCTTCGAAGTTGGCCAGGGAACCCCCGGAATCGTGCCCCTCTCTCCCAAGACGGAAGGTGTGGAAAGCGTCGGGTTCAATAGCTTCACAATAGGGACCAATACTAACGAGTTAAATCAAACGGGGAACACCTTCCAGTGGCTCGACAATTTTTCGAAGGTAATCGGTACGCATACAATCAAGGCCGGCGGCGAGTTTCACTACGATCAGGTCAATGTGAACGCCCTCGCCCAGTTCAACGGCAGCTTTCTTTTCTTTGGGACGGAAACTGGCTCTGACTTCGCCGACTTCCTGCTGGGCATTCCCAGCCAGTACAATCAAAGCCAATTGCAGGCCTTTTATGGGCGCAACAACTACGCGGGTCTTTATGGGCAAGATAGTTGGCGCGTGAAGAGGAGTCTTACGCTTAACTACGGCCTGCGCTGGGACCGGATCGAACCTTGGTACGAGAAATACAACCAGGTCGCGACGTTCAATCCCGGCGTCGCATCCGTCGTTTTTCCGGGTGCCCCCCCCGGGATTCTTTACCCTACTGATCCGGGTGTGCCGCGCACCCTGGCGCCGCCGGGTAATCGCGATTTCGCCCCGCGCATCGGACTGGCATACGCCCCCAGCGCCTCCGCGGACAGCATGCTTGGCAAACTTGTGGGGAAGCCCGGGGAGACCAGCATTAGGGCCAGCTATGGAATGTTTTATACGGCGATTGAAGCTCTCACCATCGGGGTGATGAGCGCCAATGCTCCGTATGGAACGACGTATACCAGCCCTGCCCCTCCGCTCTTTGCCACACCGTTTGTGACTGCAGCGAGCGGTCAGAACCTCGGCCAATATTTTCCCGTCACACTTGCGCCGCTGGATACCAGCGCCGGCCATCCCGATCCCGACATTAACTGGGCACAGTTCGAGCCGATCACCGGACTTCCGAATTACTCAACAACCAACCACATTCCGTACACCGAGGAGTATATGTTTTCGCTCGAGCGAGCGCTCGGCAGCCACACCGTACTGAGTTTGAATTACGTAGGCACACAGGGGCATCGTCTTCTGGTGCTGGATGAGGCAAATCCGGGAGACCCCTCCCTCTGCCTGTTCCTGAGTGACCCTTCCAATCTCGCATCAGGTCAAACTCCCTGCGGACCCTTTGGCGAAGACAGCACCTACATCACCTCGGCCGGGCGGGTCTACAACGGCACGCGAGGTCCGTTGGGCTCAAACTTTGGGAGCAACGCCGATCAGGCGACCATGGGAACCTCGCATTACAACGCTTTGCAGATCACCTTGCGGCACTCGAGCAAGCGCCTGAATTTGCTGGCGGGATATACCTATAGCAAGTCCGAAGACCAGTCCTCGAATGTGGGAGAAGAGGTCAATCCCTTCGATCCATCATTGAGTCGCGCTTTGTCGGCCTTCGATGCCCGCCAGAACTTTGTGGTGAGTTATAGTTACAGAATGCCCTTTGAACATTTCTTCCGCGCCCATAACCGCTGGACGGAGGGCTGGGAAGTCTCCGGAATCACCCACTTCAGCACGGGTCTTCCGGTGACGCTCGTCAACTACGGGGATAACTCCCTGCTGGGTGCGGAGCCCAATGGGGTCAACAACTTTGGCGTGGACGAACCTGATTATTCCGGTGGCCCGCTTGACCTCAATCACAATCCCCGCAACGGACAGCCCTATTTCAATTCCGACATGTTCAGTGAGAATGCGCTGGGCTCGCCGGGAACCGCCAGTCGGCGATTCTTCTCCGGACCAGGGATGAATAATTTTGATGTGGCCCTTCTCAAGAATCTGCGTCTGACCGAATCGAAATCGCTCCAGATTCGGTTGGAAGGCTTCAACCTGTTCAATCACGCGCAATTCTTCGGGCCGCAAGCCGTCGATGGCAACATCGCGAGCGCGACATTCGGTCAGGTTATTGGTGCCGCCGCCCCTCGCCTCATGCAGGTGGGCGCCAAATTCCTGTTTTGAGGAGAGACACCATGAGACTTAACCTTCGACAAGCCCGAAGTCGCCAAGAGAATTCCTGTACAGAGTGTTGTAAATTGTAGCGTCGATCTCCGATCGACGAAGGCGGTCGGACACCGCCGCTACAACCGATCGTGAAAGTATTTGCGTCGCTCTGTCTAGAAGCTGACTAGTCCGCCCAAGCCAGCATGCCCATGATGACCAGATTAGCGATGGGCACGATGGTGAGAACCCCCCACCAGCCGGGCTTCTTGCACGCCGTGGCAATGTCCATCCAGACGATGATCAGAATCGCGACGTTCACCAGAGGAATGAAGCAAAGGACGATCCACCAGATCGGCCTCTTGGCGATGTT
>JASHSC010000668.1 GCA_030036915.1 Terriglobia bacterium | reverse complement strand
GGCATTGCTGTGAATTCCGCGGGAAACGCCTTTGTCGTCGGCGCCACGGATTCGTATTACTTTCCCATTGCGGGTAATGCGGTTCAAAACTACTACGGTGGAGGCGTTGCGGATGCTTTCGTTACGGAATTAAACACTGCGGGAAACGCCTTAGTCTCTTCCACCTATCTGGGCGGCAGCGCACAGGACGAAGGGACGGCCATCGCCCTGGACCCATACGGCGACGCCTTCGTTACGGGTTGGACGTACTCAACGCAGTACTTTCCTCTCGTCAATGCCTTTCAATCAGCCCATGGCAATGACAACGGCGAGTCCGACGCTTTTGTGGCCATGTTGAACGGCGTGGGGAGCGCGTTGACTTACTCCAGCTACCTCGGTGGTAACAACTACGACTGGGGCTATGGCATCGCCGTCGATTCAACCGGCAACGCCGACATTGCCGGACAAACTTCCTCCAGCGACTTTCCCGTTTCCGCCAACGCCTATCAGGGGACGAACTCCTCGGAGACGCAGGAGGCCTTTCTGGTGCAGGTTCAGGCCGTGGCGTTGTCGCCCAGCATCAACCTTTCCCCTAACCCCATGGCCTTCGGAAATCAACCACAAGGAACCGTCAGCCCCATCCAAAGTGTAACGGTTTCCAACAACGGCACAGGGCCGCTGAATTTGACGAGCATCGCCCTGAGCGGAGATTACGTGCTGGCGATGACCTCCACATCCTGCCCGTACACGGGAGGAACGGTGGTGTCCGGAGGCACCTGCACCATCGACATTACCTTCGACCCCACGTCCACGGGGCCGCTGAATGGCACGGTAACGGTCACAGATAATGTCGGCGGAAGTCCTCAGACGGTCGCCCTCACAGGAACGGGCACACCCGACGTTCCCATCGTGGGAATTTCCGCCCCCAACCTGTCATTCGGCGATCAATTCATTAACACCACCAGCGGGCCGCAGACCATCACGATCAGCAACAACGGCACAGCATCGCTCAGTCTTTCGGCCGTGGCAATCACCCCCGGCTTCAGCTTCATGAATAGTTGTGGCGGCACCACAATTGCAATCGGCGGCACGTGTGTCATTACCGTGACTTTCACCCCTACGACCGTAGGTGCGGTCAGCGGCTCTCTGACTTTTACCGATAACACCAACGGAACATCGGGCAGCACGCAGACAGTTACGTTGACTGGCACGGGCACGGCTCCCCTTGCCGGCGTGTCTCCCTCCACCCTGCCATTCGGAAATCAAATCGTGGGAACGGCAAGCGCATCGCAGCAGATCACCCTCAGCAATACCGGCAGCGACGTGTTGACGATCGCCAGCATCGCGGCGAGCGGCGACTACAGCCAATCCAACACCTGCGGAACAAGCATCGGCAATCCCGGATCCTGCACGATCACAGTAACGTTTACTCCCACGGTGAGCGGCAATCGGAATGGTGCGATCACGGTCACCGACAACAGCAACGGAGTCACCGGCAGCACGCAAACGGTGACATTGACAGGCACAGGCACCGCACCGCTGGCTAGTCTGTCGCCGCTCACCGTACCTTTTGGAAACCAAACGGAGGGAGCCACCAGCGCCACGCAGACCGTCACGCTGAGCAACACCGGCAGTGCGAATCTCTCCATCACCAGCATCGCGGTGAGCGCCAACTTCGGAGTAACGAACAATTGCGGGAGCACCCTCGGCGCGCCCGGCTCGTGCACCATTTCCCTGACATTCACTCCCTCCACCACCGGCGCGCTCAGCGGGACGTTGACTGTCACCGACAATAGCAATGAGGTGGCGGGGAGCACGCAGACGGTGAGCCTGAGCGGCACGGGAACGCTTCCGGTGGCCGGAGTTTCACCGGCGAGCTTGTCATTCGGAAATCAGACGGTGGGGACCACCAGCGCGTCACAGATGGTGACTCTCAACAACACCGGCAACGCTCCGCTGGCGATTTCCTCCGTCGCTACCACCGCCAACTTTGGCGCCAGCAATAGTTGTGGAGGCACGATCGCGGCGGGCGGTTCCTGCCCGATTAGTGTGACCTTCACTCCCGGCACGACGGGGGCGCTGAGCGGGACGCTGACCATCACGGACAACAGCAATGGCGTCACCGGCAGCACGCAGACGGTGAGCTTGAGTGGGACGGGCACGGTTCCCGTTGCCGCGGTTTCGCCATCGAGCTTGACCTTTGCGAGTCAGGGCCAGGGAACCACCAGCGCGGCGCAGACGGTGACGCTCAACAATACCGGCAGCGCGCCTTTGGCGATTTCCAACATCACCGTGTCCACGAACTTCGGGGAAACCAATACCTGCGGCGCCAGCGTTGCGGCGGACGGCTCCTGCACCATCAGCGTGACCTTTGCGCCTACCGCCAACGGAGCGCTCAGCGGATCGTTGACGATTACCGATAACACCAACGGTGTGGCGGGCAGCACCCAGACCGTAAGTTTAAGCGGCACGGGCGTAGGCGTGCCGATTGCGAGCCTGAACCCCTCCGCCTCGCTGAGCCTCGGAGCGACGGCCCTCACCTCGACGAGCGCGTCTCAGCCCGTCACGCTCAGCAATACCGGCACCGCCGCTCTCACGATCGCGACGATTGTGGTCAGCTCCGGTTACGCTCAAAGCGATACCTGCGGCGCGAGCGTGAATGCCGGAAGTTCCTGCACGATCAATATCACCTTCACGCCAACCGCGCCCGGCCCCTTGAGCGGAACCCTTACCGTGACCGATAACAGCAACGGCGTGGCG
>JASHSC010000667.1 GCA_030036915.1 Terriglobia bacterium | reverse complement strand
TATTCGATCGGCAGCCTGATTTGCTGCGGTGCCGCCGCGAGTTCCGGGCCCAAGCCGGCCAGCTCGCTGAGAACTGAGCGAAGGTCGTTCCACAGAGGCGCCGTGGGCGGAACAGAAAACAAGCCAAAGAAGAGAAGCCCGTCGGCGCCGTGGACGATAGATTGATAAGCCATGGATTTCAATTCTGCGCGAGTGGGATAAATCACCATGGAAGGATCGCGGTCCTTTTCACGCAAATCTTCCCACGCGAAAGCCTGAAGCACCATGAATACGGCGCGCGACGGTCCGGCCACCCGCCTCATCTTTTCCGCATACTCGCCCACCTGGCTGATCGTGCAATTCAGTAAATCGCCTTGCCGCCCGTCCGGCCAGAGGGCGTACTCTTCGCGAATCCCGTGGGGAATTACCGGATAGATATCGGTCGCGATGATTTCCGCTCCCGGATTGTACTTGCGCAAGGTGCTTTCCAGGTTCACTGGCGCGTGGTTCAAATAAAATGGGTGGACGGGGTCGATCCGCCTTACAAAGTCGTGAGTAGCGATGATCTGCTCGGGAGAAACGCGGGCTTTGCGGCTTTTCCAAACGAAAGCGGGCTCGTCCTCGGTTTCCCAAAATAGCAGCGTAGGGTCATGGCGGAATTGCTCGACAATTCCTTGAATCCTTGCCTCGTCCTCGGCGCGTTTTTTCTCCGAAATGGACTCGAGAGTAACCCACGTGCGCAATTTGTGATCCCGCGCCTGGCTGAAATCTTCACTCTTCGCGGATACATGAACGAGGTTACACCCGGCCTCTTGCGCCTCGCGCCAGGGGTCATCGACTTTCGGCAGCTCGTAAAGCCCCAGCACGAACTCGTTCCACCCCGGGGGGAAAAGACCGGCTCGTGCGGCGGCTGACATCGTGGCGCCACCCAATACCCATGGGGCGACAAAAAGGGACAGAAAGTTTCGTCGAAACATTTAATGAATTAACTCCTCGGCTGCGGATATCAATTTCATCCGGTAGTCCATCCAGGTTTTGAAATCCGGCGCGTAGGTGTGGAAATGGCGGCTGATGTCCGAAGCATTGTCCTGACCGCGCGTGACAAATGCCACCGCTTCATCGATCAACGCCAATGCGGCCGTCGCCTCGGGGCTTTGGGATTCCCGAGCGGCGCGCCGGAGCATCACCAGCAATTCAAAATCCTGGCTGCCCTCTCGCGAAGCTTCCCAGCGTTTGGTGGTCACCGGGCCGTGCGGCCCAGGATAAACCACGCCATACTCATCATCATGGCTCGGGATCCAATAGTCCTTGGAAGAATAAACCCAGTAACCCCCGCCGTTCATACCCAGTTGGAATGCGATCCAGGGTTTCATGCGGTAAAAGCCCAACGGGTCGAGGCCACGCTGGTCAGCCGGCGCTTCGTAATGCCAGAACTGTTTTGCCCGGCTGAACACGGCCGTGTATTCAGCGGGATGGTTGCGGAACAGGTGCAGGTCAGGGCACCAGATATCGGTGAAGCTGGCGAGTCGAGCCACCATCTCCGGCGTAGCTCCACCGGCGGGATTGGTGTACACCTGAATCTCCGAGTCGGCAGCCTTGGCGCGCTTCACGGCTTCGACATATTGATCGAAAGCAGGGCCCTCGCCATTCAAGCCGGGCTCATCATGAATGTAGAACGCATAATCCGTGTCGCTCAGGCCGAGGTCGCGCATGTGGCTCCCGAACCAGTGCAGGGCTTCACTGTATCCCTTATCTTTCGTAGCTGCGTTCGGTGAGCAGCCCGCGGGCCAATCCGGCTCGACCGTTCCATCGATTAAGAAAAATGCGCCGGGCAGCCGCCGAATCAATCGATCCGCCACTGCAGAATCGGCGCTGGCGATGCTTCCATCGCAATTCACGCGCACCACGGGCGCCGGCATGTTGAAAACATTCGTGCGATGCTCCACGGCGTCGCGAATGGTCGCGTCCAAAACGTCAGGGTCCTTAATTGAGGAAAGATAGAGCCAGTTGCAGTGCTTGTAGGTGAAGCGGTCGGGTAGCCGCACGCTCGAGACGGTCACGTTCAAAGGGATTTCAAGAGGCGGGGCAATTTTCTCCAACACGGAAATGCGAATTGCCTCAGAGTGCTTTCCGCTTTCAAGCGAGCGGCTGTGAAAAGTAAGCCAGACCTCGCGTGTTTCCGCCGGGCGGAGGTGAAACGTTTGGCCTTCGGCGATAAGCGGCAGCGGATCTTCTTGCGGCTTTCCGGTGGTGTCGGGTACGACCATGGGGACAGTACGAAATTGCAATGCATCGGGAATGGTCGAGCGCAAAACAAGCGTGAGCGGATGCGTGGTGACGTTGGTCAGCGCAATTGCGGCGGAGGCATATTCGTTTCCGAGCATTTCTACCTGAATACCGGCCTTTGAAATGCCCTCCTCGTCAAGGAGCGTGGGGGGTGTGTGCTGGGCCGAGGGATTACTCACCACCTGAACCATAATCGGGCCGGCTGGCCGCAACTTTTCGACAGCCTCGAGCAGTTCACGATCGTAATCGGTCTCGGAGTTCGCGCCGTCGTAGTCTTCAGCTTTACCGGAAGTCAGAGCGAGACGGCGGGCTGCCGAGATGCGCGCCTTCACATAAGTCGCAAGCTCTCCAGAGCCGACCGGTTCGCGTCGGATGAACTCTGCGCCCGCGCGATAAAGGGATACCTCGGATTGAATCGTTGAATCATTGGCGCCCATCCAGTCGCAATCAACCTCATAGTTCCCCGGCGTCGATGCAAGCAGCCCGGCACTTACCGTCTTCAATGCTTCAGGTTTAAGCAAGTTCAGGTGAATCGTGCCATCCGGGTCTTTCACGCGGACCGCAACAAGAGCCGCGCCCTCCGACGGCTCCTCAATAGTCGTGGTACCCAGACTGATCGGGACAATGTTTTTCGCAGCCGCTTGATAACTTGCGGCTACGCCCTCGCCGGCGTTTGTGCCGGTACTCCGCGGGTGCGGCAGGCCTCCTTGTAATCCAGTCCAGAGAATCTCCGCTCCCGGTTTCTGTCTGAGGCGGTAAGCGATCAATTTGCCGGAGCCGCCCGCGACCAATAGGTGCACTTCACTTTCATTCTGCCACTGGCAAAGGATGGGTGAGCTCACTCCTCCACCCGGCAAGTCCCAGGAGTCAATGATGGCGCCGGATGAGTCCAGAATATAAAGCGATTTTCCTTCCGCGCCCTCGTTGCGCGTTACCTGAAAGATCGTCGCCCGGCCGTCGTCGTTCAGGTCGGCAATGGCGGGAGCAAAGTAGATTCCTTTTCCATCCAGATGTGTGTTCCATCGCGGCTTGCCGTGGGCATCGACGCAGAAAACGCGGTTGCTCTTGTCGCCGTAAAGGACCTCGGGCGAACCGTCGCCATCGATGTCGGCGACTGCGGTCGATTGGTACGATTGCAAGAGCGAAGGGGCACGCCAGAGTAGTTTTCCGGTTACGGCGTCGACCGCATCGAGGCCCTGCCACGGGCCAACAAACGCCGTGGCCACCAGTACCACTTGTTTTCCGGATTCGAGCGAAGCGACGATGGGCAACGCGCGGCCGATTCTGCCGTCCACTTGAGCATGCCA
>JASHSC010000666.1 GCA_030036915.1 Terriglobia bacterium | reverse complement strand
TAGGTATCGCCGAGAAGAAAATCCGCCAGCGCGTTGCCGGTGATTGAGCCGTTGAAGGTGAACGTTCCTTGCTGGTTGGTGTAGGGATTAAATACAAACTTCTGGATGCGGACGGAATCGAAGCCCGCCTTCAATGTGTGCTGGCCCTCTTGGCGGGTAAAATCGTCTCGATAGGTGTAGAGGTTGTTGGCGTTGTTGGAGAATCCCGTCGCTCCCACTCCCGCAAAACCGGAGATGCTGATGCTGGGAATGATGTTCAAATTGTTGTCATTGAAGATGGTGGGGATGTTGAGGCCGGTGCGTTGCGCGTCGGCGCCGGGAATGGTGGTGATATGGTTCCGCGAGAACCCGACGGTAAACTGGTTGACCGTCCTGGGGCTGAAAGAATTTGTCAGCGCCAACACCATGTTCTGGCCGGGTTTGGAGATGAAGCCTGGGGTAGTGGGGAAGTCGGTATACGTGCCCACCAAAATGCTCTCATTCTCCCACCAGTTGTCATGCGCGTACCGAGCCATCAATGACATCTTGTCGCTGATGCGGTAATCCACGCGCCCCAATTCTTCGCGCCAATCGGTGAAGGTATCGGAAGAGTAGGAATAATTGGGTGAGCCCGCCCGGTTGGGCAGCGGAAAGAATTTGCCGAGGATGAACGTCGCATTGGGATCGATGGAAGTTGACGGGATGGTGTCGTTGGGAAATGGCGCACCCGTGGTCGGGTTGGTGATGGTCGTGGTGAAAATCCCCTGGCGCTGCGACTGCGTGGGAGTGGTGTCGGTAAAAACGCTTTGCGGGGGCGCAGTGGCGCTGACGTATTCAGGGCCAATCCGCCAGTTCCAGCCCTCTGACCAGAAGAAGAACAGCTTATCGTGCCGCGGGCTGCTGGGCGAGTGGAAGACCGGTCCGCCAATCGTATAGCCGAACATATTCTGGTTGAATGGGCTGACTGTAGAGGAGAAAAAGTTGCGACCGTCGAGGGCGGCGTTGCCGTTGGCTTCATACAACGCACCGTGATACTGCTGTCCTCCCGACTTGGTGACCAGGTTCACTTGCCCGTATCCGTAGCTTCCCGTGTCCGCTGTGTAATTGCTCTTGTGAATCTGCACCTCATCAATGGCTTCCATGGTCGGAAACAGATCCAGGCCGCGATTGCCGCCTGTATCCATCGCCAGAATGCCGTCATAGGTGTATTCCACGTCGTTGATCCTGCCGCCGTTGACGGAAATCTGAGGATTGCCTTCCTGCCCCACTCCCATGCGTTCGCCCGTGACCGCAGAATTTACACCCGGGCCCAGAGTGAGGAGTTGGGTGAAGTTGCGGCCGTTCAGCGCCAGTTCCTGCACCTGTCGGCCGGTGACCAGGGTATTCACGGCGCCACTTTCAGTTTGAAGTGCGGGCGACTCTCCGGTTACGGTGATGGTCTGCGTGGTCGCTCCAACCGATAAGGCGATATTGACGGCCACGGTGGTGTCCGCCGTCAAGACAATGCCCTTGCGGTCCACCGTGCTGAACCCCGAGCACGAGACCTTGACGTCGTATTCGCCGATTTGGAGTGACGAAATTACGAAGTATCCTTTGGAGTCCGCACTGGCAGTGTGGGAAATGCCGGTGGCGGTTTGCGTGGCCACAATTTGTGCGCCGGGGACCACCGCGCCCGTGGCGTCTGTAATGGTTCCGGATATGTTTCCCGTTCCCGTGGTCTGGGCCCACAGGCTGACACTCATCCAGACCAGGCACGCCATGAGCCCACAAACTTGCCCGAATTTTCCGTATGGATACCGTGTGCGCATATGCGCCCTCCAGAGTTTCAGCGCTTGAATTCCCATGCGGGAGTTTCAATGCCGCTAAACGTCGAATAGAGTGGTATTAAGGCCCCAGGTCCCGACGCAAATGCAGGTGCTGTTTGAGCAGTCTTGCAATCAGTTGCCGAGAAGACCTTCGCGGTATCCCAGCGTAACTATGGGCTTAAGCTACCTTCGAGTTGAAGGTTTGTCAAGTTGACAATTCGGGGCCGCCATCCGCGAAGATCATCTCGCAAGCTCCACCGTATGCTTGCCCGACGGCAGGTCGAAACTCGCTCGCCCGAGGCTAGTTTCAAGCTGAACGCGCACCACGCCCGCCGCTTTGCCATCCACCTTCAGATTCAGGACTCCCGACCCGAATTCCAGCGAGGAGACGTGAACGGGCCGCTTAGTTTTTAAGGTGAAAGTCAGCCGTGACTCTGAGGCCTCATAATTCCTCACCACCACGCCGGCGTCGGCCTCAAACCGTAGCTGCCCATCGCGCGCGAGCGCTGTTCGATTCGGCCCCACAGTCACGTCGGATTCGTGCTTTTGCCAAATCGCGCGGTGAAACTCGCCGGCGGAGGGCGGGTCGAGCGCGCCGAAGCGAAGGCCTTCCCAGGGATTCACGTCAATGTACTGTTCGAGCGGAATGAGGCAAAGCAGCGCTCCCCACGTGTAGTGCGTGGAGGAATCGTTGCCGGTCCCCCCGCCCCAGGCGTAATACTCCTCGTCATCGTGCTGGTTGCCGCGCCAGTCGTCCATGAACAGGTCGTAGCTCTTCTCGGCGTATTCCAGCGCCACGTCATCGAACCGATAGCGATTGACGCCCTCATAAAGCAGGTAATCGGTGGGCGCCCAGATGTCTCCCCGCCAATAAAACTGATCGTGGAACGCCGGATCGTTGCGCGCAATCGTGGGAGCGACGTATTTGCCCCAGAATTCTTGCGGGTTCAGCAGATGTTCCTTGATCATTCGCGCGGCCTGCTCGGGCGTAGCGATGCCGGCAAGAAGGGGATAGAAATTCGTAGGCGAGAGGCGGTTGGAGAAGCGCCCGTCCCAGTAGCGGTTCTCGTAGATTCCGTCTTTTTCATTCCAAAGTTTTTCGCGCACCAGTTGCCTGTGCTGCTCGTAGTCCGCGGCGAATTTTCGGCTGTCTTCGTCTTTCCCCAGAATCGCGGCAATCTTCGACAGGCATTCCGCATCGAGCGTGTAAAGGGAATTCAAGCCCACGTCGGCAAGGTTCATGGTGTAGGTGTGGGGATCGTAGACGACGTCATCATACATTGGGCTGTCGTCCATGCCGCTTTCGTACTTGGCGTCCTGAAGTGTGCCGCGCCCGCCCACCGTCGAGCCGGAACCGCGGTCGCTGCCCAGTTCCAGCAATCCGTCGCGATTCCCGTCGCGCCACGGTTGGCCGTCGCCGCGGTCGTTCAGCCACCACTCGTGATATTTTTTCAGGCGCGGATAGGCCCAATCCAGCAGCGCTCGGTCCTCGCGCCGCTGGTAGACTTTCCAAACCACGTATGATGCAACGGGCGGCTCCGAGCGGTCTGGGGTGGTGCCATTCCCTGAAGCCATGTTGGGCACCAGGCCGGTCGGCGTTTGCGAAGACAAAATGGCGTGAATGCCCGCGGCGGTCTGTCCCTCGTCTTCCAGACTGGTGAGGAGCGAATCGAAAAAGCAGTCCCACTCACCCACCACCCAGTTGCCCCACCCCTCGGCCCAGTGGCGGCTGATGCTGGGAAAAACCAAGTCGAGTTGCGGCGCATAAAGCGTATCCCAGAACATGGAATTGCTGATAGCCTCTGGCGCGCCGCTGAACAATCCCCGGACGGTCGGTCGGGCAGCCGTGTAAGCGGCCGATTTCTCCTTCAAGATCGCGTCGATTTTTCCAGGAGCCAGCAGCGCGCCGGCCCGATTCATCAGAGCCTCGTTGTCCCAACCGATTGTGGCCACAAAGTGCAGGGGCGGGCCGTCCGCAAATTCCAACCCCGCGGCTTCCATGGGAAATTCGTTTGGTCCGTGCGCCGCAAGTGGGCGCGCTCGGCTGAAAGTGGATTGCAAATCGGCGAGGGAGCGAAAAGCCCCCCTTCCCACGGGTGATTGGTCTGTCATCACCACCATGCGCGCTTCCTGGCCGAAAACGTTGTCAAAATACGTCTCGCCCAGAATGGCTCGGTGTGATTCGTCCACTGAATATGTTCCCGTTGCTCCTCCGGCAAAAGCGGGGTAGTAGGTTACAAGCCCGACTTGCAGGCCCTCACCCCACTGGACGCGCCCCACGACTGTGGTTTCGTCCATGCGCGACCACTCGAGCGTCACCGGAGCATCGTGCGCGGGATGCCGCCAGCTCATCCGGCAGTACGAACCGTCAGGAGCGTGCGCGCCCACCTCGCTGACCGCGCCAAAAACCTTTTGCCCGTCCAAAAGCTCGCCGCCGCGCGAAGCAAATCGCAGCGCGAAGGAAACCTGCTGCTGGTGCGCGCGGGCAAGAAAAACCACACCGCTCCACGCGTCCGGGTCGAAAGCGTCGATCAGCACCCGATCGAATCGCGGCTCGTTTTGACCTTTTACGCCGGACACACAGGCGAGAATCGCCACAAGCGTGATCGCGAATAACGCCCACAAGTTCGTTGGTCTCTTGAATCGGAAGCATCCCATTGGCAAATCCTCGAGGGTAATTTCGAAGCGCCGTAGGATATCGCACTCTGATGGGGGGTGGAAGGATAGCGTTTGAAAACAAGTTCGAAATTCAGTCGAGATGTTTTCGCGAAAAAGTCTAAGGCGAGGCCGGCCCACATAAGTGCTCACGTTGTCCAATTGTCGGCCGTTGGGCCGGGCCGCCGGGCCGTTTTCACCATGTGAAAATTTCTCTTGACAGCCCATTTGGCGTTATGGCACGATGCCTCCTGTGTTGGAGAACGCCCATTATGCTTGTTGAGAGTCACAGTTCGCCGCGCGGCCGATTCCGGCCATCCACAGGCGGAGACTACACCCGGGCGTCTTTGAAGGCCCTCCGCTGAACTTCAACGGATCTGGCCAGCGCGCTTCCTGAAAACAAAATCTGACGGGGTGGCGAAGGCAACGGTTCCTTCGACTCGAAACCGACTTCCGTTGCCGCCGGTTCCCCCCGGTCAAACAGACGGCCAGTGGTGAAGGCTACGGTTACTTCGTGGCAGGCCCCTCCAAAAGGGAGGTGGGGTGCAAACCCCAAGTCCGTGCCGCCAGTTCCCTGGCCAAATTCGCGGTAGACGGCAAACGGGACACGGTATGCGGGGAAGGCAACAACCGGTTACCCGTCTACCGTATTCCGTTTCCGCCGGACGGTGGTGAAGACGCGGGTTACTTTGGGAGCCGTGGGTGCAGGTTCGAATCCTGCCCTGGATTTTTCAGGTCGCCTAACGGTAGGGCAACGGCCGCGAAAGCGGGACCCGGGTCGATTGTTCCCCGTTCAAAAGAACCGGGATACGGGACGCGGGGAAAGGATATGACAGCGTTTCCCTTATCCCGTATCCCGAGAAAGGAAAAACCCATGGCTCGACTGAACACGCAAAACTGGCAAACTTGGATCGGCCCCAAGACTCACGAGGGCGCGCCCGTCCGCGCGATTTCGCCGGAGCTTCAGCTTCGGCGCTCGGTGCTGGCGTGCCTGCTTTGGGAAAAGCAGTTCTACGAGGACGGCGTGGAAATCGCCGGGCGCATCGCGGAGCTGGTTCCCAAGGTGGACGCCGCAAACGTCGCGGGTCTTGCCTTCGAAGCGCGCGAGCGGATGCACCTGCGCCACGCGCCGCTGCTTATTGTGCGGGAGATGGCTCGCCACAAGACGCACAAGGCGCAGGTGTCGGAAGTGCTTGCGCGGGTGATTCAGCGCGCCGATGAGCTGGCTGAGTT
>JASHSC010000665.1 GCA_030036915.1 Terriglobia bacterium | reverse complement strand
ATTTCTCCGTAGTCCGCATGGGCGCTCAGTCCCTCAATCGTCTCAATGCGCGCACGCACACTCACCTTCCGACCGTGCATTTTTATTGATTTCGCACCGGATTGAATTGCCTGGCCGCGCGTCCCTGCCGCCTGAAAGCCCACAAACAAAATCGTATTGCGATGGTCCGGCAGGCAGCGCTCCAGGTGATGGATCACGCGTCCGCCCGTGGCCATGCCGCTCGCCGATATAAGCACCATGGGGTAATGAGCGTTGTTGATCTGTTTCGATTCATCCACGCTTTTGTCAAAATGCAGATCCGGCAGGGCAAAAGGTTTCGTTCCGCTCGCCTCGAGCGCCTCCATCACCAGGCTATGATCTTCGCGGTGTGCTTCGTAAATCTGCGTGATGTCGATGGCCATTGGGCTGTCCACGTGAACGGGTAGGGACGGCATTTCCTCATGCGTCATCAATTCGTGGAGGAGAAACAGCACCTCCTGCGTCCGTCCCACAGCAAAGGCTGGGATTACTACGGTGCCGCCCTGGCTCGCGGTGCGCTTTATAATTCCCACCAGACGCTGGCCGATGTCCTCCTTCGGATGCAAGCGGTCGCCATAGGTGGACTCGAGCAGCATGTAGTCGAAACCGTCCTCCGGCACTGCCGGCTCGGGAATAATCATTTGGGGAAACCGGCCCAGGTCGCCGGAAAAGAGGATCTTCTTCACCTTGCCGTTATCGCGCACCGTTAATTCGATCATTCGCGCGCCTAGGATGTGTCCGGCAAAAAAGGTGCGCATGGTGAAGTGCGAAGAAATCTCTACCGGCTGCGCGGCGTTGACGGGGCGAAGGTATTCGAGCGATTTGACCGCTTCCTCGTAGGTATAAAGCGGCAGGGCGGGCGCGTGCTTGCTGTACTTCTTGAAGTTTGCGTACTCCGCGTCTTCTTCCTGAAGGTGCCCGGAATCCGGCAAGACGATTTTGGCGAGGTCCACGGTGGAGGGCGAAGCGAGAATCTGACCGCGAAAGCCGTCTTTGATAAGACGCGGAATGTAACCGACGTGGTCCAAGTGCGCGTGCGTGAGCAGCAGCCATTGAATGCTGGACGCGGGAACGGGCAGCGGATTCCAGTTGCGCACGCGCAGCTCCTTGTCGCCTTGAAAAAGTCCGCAGTCGACCATCAGTCGCTCGCCGCCGGCTTCCACAAGGTATTTCGAGCCCGTCACCGTGCCGGTGGCGCCGAGAAATGTTAATGTGGACATCGTTTATCCTTTTTGCCCTGCGATGGAGCGCTAACTCTAGCAGCTTCGTGAAAAAGATTCACCTTTTATGCTGCGCAATGCCCCTGAAGAGCTTTCACCACAGAGAACACAGAGGTGCACAGAGAATTAATTCCCTGTGGTTCTCCGTGTTCTCCGTGGTGAATCTTTTCTTTGCGGGCAATCCAGGGGGTCAAATCACTACCGACTCCTGATATTCACCGAAGACCTTGCGCAAGGCGTCGGAAATTTCTCCGACTGTCGCGTAAGCTTTGACGGCATCGAGGATGGCGGGCAGCAGGTTGCGCTCAGAGCGCGCGGTGTCTTCCACGGCTTTGAGTTTTGCCGCCACGCGCGAGGGGTCGCGGCGGGCGCGCAGCTTGGCGAGCCGCTCCACCTGCTCGCGCTCGATCTCAGGATCGATGCGCAGCAGCGGCGGTGAGGCGCTGGTGTTGTCCGCGTAGCGGTTCACGCCGACCACCACTCGCTCACCCTTTTCAATCGATTGCTGATAGTCGTAGGCCGCCTGCTGGATTTCGCGCTGCACGAAGCCCGACTCGATGGCGCGCACCATGCCCCCCATGGTTTCGATTCTGCTCAAATATTCGCGCGCCTGGGCCTCAATCTCATCCGTCATTTTTTCAATGGCGTAAGACCCTGCCAACGGGTCGACGGTGTTGGCTACGCCGCTTTCCGCCGCCAGAATCTGCTGGGTGCGCAGTGCCAGGAGTGCGGATTCCTCCGTGGGCAGGGCCAGCGCCTCATCTCGGGCGTTGGTGTGCAGTGACTGCGTTCCGCCCAGCACGGCGGCCAGCGCCTGGAGTGTGACGCGCACGACGTTAACATTGGGTTGCTGCGCGGTAAGCGTGGACCCCGCCGTCTGTGCGTGGAAGCGAAACATCCACGAGCGCGGGTCGCGCGCCTCGAACCGCTCGCGCATGATTCGCGCCCACAACCGCCGCGCGGCGCGGAATTTGCCGATTTCTTCCAGCAAATCGTTATGCGCGCTCAGGAAAAACGACAGCCGCGGGGCAAAGTCGTCCACCGCAAGGCCGCGGGCGAGCGCCGCTTCCACGTAAGCGATGGCGTTCGCGAGCGTGAAGGCCACTTCCTGCACGGCAGTCGAACCCGCTTCGCGAATGTGATACCCGCTGATGGAAATGGTGTTCCACTCGGGCGCACGGTCGCGGCAGAAAGCGAAGATATCCGTCACCACGCGCAGCGCAGGGGCGAGGGGATAAATGTAAGTTCCACGCGCGATGTATTCTTTCAAAATGTCGTTTTGAACCGTTCCCGAAAGCCCCTCGAGATTTGCACCCTGCTTCTCCGCAACGGCAAAATAGAGCGCCAGCAGAATCGCCGCGGTGGAGTTGATGGTCATCGAGGCCGAAATGCGCTCAAGGGGAATTCCCTCGAAAAGCGTTTCCATGTCTTCGAGCGAGTCGATGGCCACACCCACGCGACCCACTTCCCCGCGTGCCAACGGGTGGTCGGAATCAAGGCCAATTTGCGTAGGAAGGTCGAATGCGACCGAGAGTCCGGTCTGCCCCTGCGAGAGCAGATAACGGTAGCGGGCATTCGATTCGCGCGCCGAACCGAAACCTGCGTATTGACGCATGGTCCACAATCGGCCGCGGTAGAGCGCCGGATAGACGCCGCGCGTGTAGGGGTATTCGCCCGGGTAACCGGCAGCGTCTTCGTAATCCCACTGGCCCATATCCGCGGGCGCGTAGCATCGCTTAAGCTCCAGTCCCGAGCTGGTGACAAATCTTGGTTTCAGATCCTTAGGTTCCGGCATTGCTGTGCGCCGTCATCGCACGTTTCGGGCCTTCACAAAAGAATAAAGACACAAAATCGCCAGGAATACAGTGAAAGACCCAAACACGGCCAACTCAATAACACCCGTTTGCGGGTTTTTCCGGTAATCCACCCACTCGTTGAAGGTCACCATCGCACCGCCACCCGTCAAGGCCATAAAGATCAGCCCGATCAGAATGTGGAACAATCGCTGCGCGATGAGATACCATTCATGGAGTAAATCTGCGAGTCGGCTCAAAACCTTCCTTCTTTGCCCAGTGGGGCGCTCACCTTATTTGGCTAAGTTATCGTATGGAGAAACAGCGATGCAGTCAAATTCCGATTCAGCAGTGTCGGCCGGGTGACCGGCTTTTGCCTTGACGTTAATTGGCCGCAATCTTAGAATGAATTTGCATGTCACCCCCAAACGTTCAGGTGAGCTTTGGAGCTTGATGAGAATTTCAAACGCCTGATCAAAGAATTGGGCGACGCGATCAATGAGTCCCTTTCCGAATCCGAACGGATCGCGGACGTTATGTCGAGAATCCGCAACGCTGGCTACGACCTGTTCCTTGTCCTGGAAGTCACCATCGGCTTCAACAAGCGCGGCGAAGTGAATCTGGTGCACCGGCAGAAGCTCAGTGGCGAGGGCGAGTCCGACCCCGAGTTTAACCTGACTACGCAAGACACCCAATTCCTGCGCGCTTTGAAGATTGTGGTGGACAAAGACCTCGAATCGTAAATCAGACATAAAATCATCTTCCTTGGCTTCGCCAGCCAGTTTTCGCCGCCGTCGGTGATTGTGAAACGGCCGACGCGACTCCGAGTCATAAGTCATTCCGTCACGGGCTTATCACCTTTGAAACACCATGTCCCTGGGTGGACGGTCGCGCCGTCCTCAGGGAGGCGATTTTCAGAGCGCAGGTTGTTGAAGGGAAAGGCGGGAGTCCGTGCCCGTCCAAAGTGAATGGTGCGGAAGGGGGGATTCGA
>JASHSC010000664.1 GCA_030036915.1 Terriglobia bacterium | reverse complement strand
CAAGGCTGACATGAAGGCTTTGGGGGAAATTGGAATCGAGGTTACTGTCGTTTGATGGTGGGGGTGCCCTTTTCAGGGAGCCTGAATATTCCCCCGATTGCCTGAACCAAATAGGTTCGCTCCAATCCCAAGTTTCCGGCCGGAAAATGAATTGATCACTCCGTGGCTATGCTGTCCAGTATGACGGCGCGAGAGAGATTACGGGGGTTATCAATGTCATATCCTTTTTTGATCCCCAGGTAGAACCCCAATAGCTGGCAGGGAATGAGGTAACCCGCAAGCCTCGCGCATTCGGGAACGTCAAACTCGAATTCCACTAGAAAGTCCGCACACTTCCTCGTAACAGCGTCGGCCTTATTGGCAATCACCAGGGTGGGAGCACCGAGAGATTTTATCTCTTCGACGACTTCGCGTTCCGCGTCATAACCACTTTCCGAGAGGAGAAAGCTTATGAGTGTATCCGGCCCGGCAATCGCTTTCGGGCCGTGCCGAAACTCCAGCGTATGGAATGCCTGGGCGTAGGAGCACGACATCTCTGTGATCTTGAGCTGCCCCTCAGAGGCGATTGGGAAAAGCGGTCCCTGCGCCAGGAAAACATAGTCGGCGAACGCCCTTGCTTGGACGAACTCCTCGAGCCTGGCATTCAAGCTCTGAATGATGGCTTGAACGAGATCCGGCATCCGCCGCAACCCTTTAGAAATGTCTTTTCGATTTGCCGTTTGCGCGGCGAGGAGCTGCAAGGTCAAAAGCATCGACGAAAAGGATCGGGTCATCACCACGCTTTCTTCATCTGCAGGCAGTACTCGTATGGTGGTCTTGGCGATTTCGCCAAGGGGATGGTTCTTCGAGCAGCTTATCGCCAATGTGGAGATTTTTCTTTCACGCTCCAGGTACCTTGCCGCCCGCACAACTTCCGAGGAATGGCCCGAACGCGAGATGAGGACCGGACGGTACACCACACCCTTCTTCAATATGAGGTCAGGGAATAGTAGAAGTTCCGATGCAGGAATCGCGCGAGCAGAGGTTCTGGTGATCAATTCCCAGGAGGTGGCCGCCGCCTGGGCTATGTAGTAGCTTGATCCGCACCCGATGAACAGGTATTCCGCTTCCTGCTTAAACTCGTCATCGAGCCTCTCAAATACATCGTTTTCATCGTTCGCCTTGAAGCACTCCCTCCAACAGTAGGGCTGCGAAAGAATCTCCTCCCGCGTATTTGCTCCGACTTTTGATGGCGAGACTGCCATTTGCAAATGCTCCTTCCAGTGTAAATGGGAAACCCGGGTGCGGGAATCGATGTTTCAAAGAGGTGCACCTGCATTCCAATGGCGACCACTTATTAGGACAATATTTCTGGGTGTCCTGTCTAGTCTCGCTCATGGAATGGCGAGCCTCGTTGTGCATCATGATGACAAACTACAGTTTGTACGACTGAAAATTATAGGGCAGCACGGCGGCGAAAAATGACTGGCAACAGTTCACCGTGAGGCCTAATGTTTTCTGCACTACTGCCGCCAGGGCTTTCCTTTTACTATTTTGGCTTGCGTTTGTCAATGAATATTTGCGTTTCAGCTAAGCGTCCTTTTGGAAGTTGCGTGCCGGACGTTTTCACATTGATCCAAGGCTGAAAGTGGCATGTTTTGTGTGTTTCAAAGCAGGAAGGATTTAAATATGCTTTTGGCATGAAAATGAACCAAAATATTTCGAAATTAAATGTAGAAATAAAGCTTGACTTACGAAAGCCATTGAGTTAAATAGTGGTCCCGAACTGTTACGTTTATTATCGTACTCTTTCGAAAGTACTTCTTGAAACAGATTGGGTGGGGATTTGGATTCGGCCTGTCCTTGGTGTTCCAAGGCTTTCCGAAACTCCGCCAGACAGGTTGAGAAGTCTCATTCTCCGGAATGAAATGCAGCCAATTATCACGCACAAATGCTTGAGGTTCGATGAAAAGCTTGCGTCGGGAGAGGGTGCCCTGAAGAGATTCGATCAAATTTACATTAAGAGAGGAAATCCCATGGCAATGAACTGGCTGGGTATACGCCGTCGATGCTTCGTAGCTTTGTTTATCGGAATTTGGCTGATATGTGCGAGTTTCTCCGGGGCGGAGGAATTCCGCGCCTCGATCATCGGGCAAGTCTCGGATCCTTCTGGAGCTCCGGTACCGGGAGCTGCGGTGACCGCGGTGATGAAGGATACTCATCAGACTTACACAACCAAGTCCGACGGAGCCGGCGTGTATAACCTGGATTTCATATTGCCCGGGGTGTTCGTGGTCACGGTCGAGGCGGAAGGCTTCAAAAAGGAGGTCTATAGCGACGTCACATTGCAAGCGACGCAGAAACTAAACCTCAACGTCACGCTCACAGTGGGCACCGTTCAACAGAACGTGACGGTCACTGCTTCGCCCGGTCTCATCGACACCAGCACGGCGACCTCCGGGGGTGTAATCGGTCAATACCAAGTCGAAACCGAGGCCACCGTAGGCCGCATCGGATGGGAGATCGGCATATTTAACCAGGGAGTAAGGGAGTTAGGGCTTGGTGAGTTTAATTTGACCCTTCGCAACAATGGTGAGTCCTGGACGGTGGATGGATCTCCCACGACCACGAACGCTTTTTTTGTGAACGGGGCTCCGGTAAGCACCAGCGGGTCGTGGCTTTTTTCCCCCAACCCGGATGCCATTCAAGAAATTCAAGTTAGTGCCAGCGGTGGTGCTGAGTATGGCCCCGCAGCCGGCGCCGTGATGAACACCATCATTAAGCCCGGCACGGACCACTTCCACGGGGACGTTTACAATTACTACGGGAATGAGGCTCTGAACGGGAACACCATCTCCGGGACGGATACGGGGGTGAAGAAGTCTATCAACATTCGCAACACCTTCGGGGGGACGTATGGCGGGCCGATTCGGAGAGACAAGACATTTTTCTTCGGTGCCTTCGAGGGGTTTCGCCAGAACGAACCACTGCCCGCTACGAACACCGTGCCGACTGCCAACATGCGAAATGGGAACTTCCAGGGCACGGGATACACCATCTATGATCCTACCACCGTCACTTGTACTTCCTTCGCGGCCAGCGGAGCGTGCAACACCTATGGCCGAACGGCATTCGCCAATGACATAATTCCAACCACCGAGATCAGCGGAATCGGTCAGGCGATGGTAAACCTGTACCCGATGCCAACCACCTCGAGCGTGTCCAGCAATTACACCATCAACGTACCGCGTAAATTCTCCTACACTCAATATATGGGGCGCATCGATCATCAATTCTCCGCGAGCACCCACCTCTACGGTTTGGGCACCTTTCAGAACAATTTTTCGACTTCGAACTCGAATGGGATCCTCAATGAAGCGAACAACAACAGCGTTCCGACCGGCACCGACAATAACATTGTCCTCGACTTAACCCATACGTTTTCGCCTGCTTTGGTAGCGGACGCGAGGTTGTCATTTGGGCGCTACACCACCTTTTCGGTATCGGGGACAACCGTTGCCGATAACTATACGGGCGCCAAACTCGGGGGCAACCCCAGTTTGACGATGCCCGACATTCCCACCACAACTCACCTGAATGTTGTCCCCGCCGTTACGGTAACTAGCTTCGCGCCGCTTTTCGGCAACACGGCGAACGGAACCGTTACCAATGAGTGGTATCTGAATCCCACGCTGGCCCAGGCGAAGGGGCGACACACCCTCCATTATGGCTTTGAATATAGTGACGTTCAGTCCGGTGCGGACGGCATTCCTGGGGAACCCAACGGAGCGTTTACTTTTGCGGGCAACTTCACCCAACAAAACCCCTTGACGGCTGCCTCGGGAAGTGGAAGCGCCATTGCGGACCTGCTGCTGGGTTATCCTGCTTCGGGTACCGACTCTTGGGGCATCAACGATTACATCGTCCGCCATCAGTGGGCGATGTACGCTCAGGATACCTTTAAGGTCAGCAGGACAGTGACCCTGAATCTGGGGCTTCGCTGGGATCTAGCAACCTCCCCCACTGAACGTCACAATGGCATTAACGGCCCCTTCTGTCTTACCTGTACGAACCCTTACACTTCGCAAATTAATTACGCAACCTACCCCACCCTGCAAAACCCCCTGTTGGGCGGCACGACGTTCGTTGGCGTCTCCGCGCCTCGAGCTCAGTATTGGAATCATTTAAACGATTGGGGACCGCGCGTGGGGGTCGCCTGGGCCATTACCCCCAAAACGGTCTTTCGCGCGGGGGGTGGCCTCTACTACTCCTATAATTCCCCCACCACTTACAATAATGGGTTCGCCCAGACCACCAATTACGTGGCGTCAATCAATGGAAACATTAATCCCACGAATTACTTCCTCCTGGGTAATCCCTATCCGAACGGGGTCCAGGCTCCTACCGGGTCAAGCTTGGGATACGAAACCAATGCAGGGAATGCCGTCACCTACGCCACTTCGAATTGGCCCCCCATCTTGGCTCAGCATTGGTCGATTGGGTTCCAGCGGGAGCTGCCAAAACGGATTCTCCTGGATGTGGAATACGCCGGGAGCAAGTCACTTAACAACCCCGTCAGCCAACCCTATGGCGTGATCAGCACGGCGCAGCAACAGGCGTGCTTCGCAACCAATGCGATTTGTAATACCAGTATCGCCAACCCCTTTTACGGCGTCCTGCCCAAAGCAGCGACCCTGGGGGCTTCGGCAACGGTTCCGGCATGGGAATTGATGCGACAGTATCCGCTTTTCAACGGCGTGACGCAGGCCAACGATCCCCTGGGATGGACCATTTACAATGCCTTGCAAGTCCGGGCCCAGCGACAGCTTAAGGATCTCAACTTTGTGCTCGCTTACACCTATTCCAACACCATGTACAAGACTCAGTATTTGAATTCCGGGAATTTCCGTGACGCCGATTTGTGGTATGGCCCTTGGACCAACGACGCACCACACCATTTAACTGCCAATGTGGTATGGCCACTACCCATTGGTAGAGGGGGGCGAATCTTGACGGACGCTCATGGATTCCTCGGCCAGGTGGTGAACGGCTGGATGACGAGTTTCAATTGGGTCGCTTTTAGCGGAGCCCCCTTATCGGCTCCTTCGTACAACCTCGTTGGCGGTCCCGGCTGCACAAGTTACCAGGTGGCACAGCCGACCAACGCCGTATATTTCAACAACAACGAGAGTTGCTATCAGGCCCTTAACACGTGGCAACCACGCACTGCTCCCCTGTACCTGGGTTACCTGCGCATTCCCTTCGAGTGGCAGATGGAAGCCAATCTTTATAAGAACTTTTCGCTGGGACGCGAGGGAAGGTTTGTGCAATTCGGCCTCGTAGGAGACAATTTCCTCAACCATCCCATCTGGGGCGCACCTGACACTACTCCTGGCGACAAGCCGACCTTGACGCCAGGTATTGGATGGACCGGGTTTGGCGCGATTGGAGATAACACCAATTTGGGCCCTCGGTCCTGCCTCGTTTATCTTAAAATCTATTTTTGACGCCGTTCAAGGTATGATCTTAGGACAATAAATTGGCAGGAGTTGGAGGCCATTTCGGCTCTGGCTTGCCAAATCTGTATGGAGATTGGTCCGTTTCTCCTTGCATTTGCGGGTGCGAAGGGCCTATGCGAGTGAGTCGAAGGCGACTGCTGAGATCCCTTGGCGTGACAGCGGCAGCAGTTGATATCTGCCGCATACCCGAAATTGATGGCTCGGCACCCAGAGCGACGCCGGAGCGAGTCTCTCTTGCATTGAGTGAATTCCAGCCGAAGTCCATGCTCCATGTTGCAGAAACGCACATCGCAAGGTCGCGTTTCCCGGTCATTGATTTTCACACCCATATTTCAAAGGTTGCAGAGAACCTGAACGGCGTTTCAGTGGGAGAGGGTATGTCCTTTGCTGCCCCGCCCGCGGAACTGCTTTCGGTCATGGACCGAAAAAACGTTCGCATCATGCTGGACCTTACCGGCGGGTGGGGAGAGGGGTTGCGGCAAACAATCGGGAAGTATCAGAAACCGATTCCCGGGCGCTTCGTGGTTTTCACCACTCCAGCTTGGGAGCACTCGAATCGGCCCGGCTATTCCAAATTCCAGGCCGAGCAGATTGAACAAGGCCGGCGGGACGGCGCTTACGGGTTGAAGATCGAGAAAATTCTGGGGCTTTATCTTCGCGAAAACATCGGGACCGGCCCGCTCGTCAGGGTTGATGATCCGCGCTTCGACGCGATGTGGGACGTCTGCGGCTCATTGCGCATGCCCGTGGCCATCCACACCTCTGACCCTGAAGCTTTTTTCATGCCGATTGACCGGTTCAATGAGCGCTTCGAAGAGCTCAACATCCACCCTGAATGGTCGTTTTATGGAAGGGATTTTCCCAGCAACGCCGAATTGCTGGAAGCCCGCAATCGAATGTTCACACGGCATCCCCACACTCAATTTGTTGCCCTGCACGTTGGAAATGACGCGGAGAACCTGGCTTATGTCGCCGAGTGTCTCGACCGGTTTCCGAATATGCATGTGGATATAGCCGCGCGAATCGGCGAACTCGGCCGGCAGCCACGCACTGCCCTTAAATTCTTTGACAAATACCAGGATCGAATTGTGTTCGGCACCGACGCCGTCCCTCACCGTATGACGACGCCCCAGCAGATTTTTGGAGACAAGCTTTACGAAATCTACTACCGATTTCTGGAGACTGAGGACGAGTATTTTGACTATGCACCGGCTCCCGTGCCTCCCCAGGGTCGATGGTGCATTTACGGGCTGGGGTTAAGTGAAAGCATTCTCAAGAAGGTGTATTACGAGAATGCGGCCAGGCTTCTCGGGATCAAAATCGGGCCTTAAGTTAAGCGTGGTGATACCGTTGCATTGCAGTTCGGCCCTCCACAATTACTGCGCGTTGCCAGGACCGCCGTTTCCAGGACCGCCCACCAGATAAATGCGGGGAACTCTTTCGTCGACAGGCGGCAACGTCGGGAACGGAGCATGGGGCTCCGATTGATACCAATACGCCACGGAAAAATAGTTGTCGGAGCGATGATTGGCGTGTCCGTGCTCGATGGTGGCGCGGAAAGACTTCGTGAAGGGGATAGGCGAATCCAGATGAAAGCGATAAACTGATGAGCGGCTTCCTGCTATGCCGACACCCTTCACCGGCGCGCCAAAAAATTCAAAAGAAAAAGGACCGTCTCCGAATCCCCACGCGCCGAGGAAATAATCCTCCGAGCCGGTCCCATTGATGGTGGGGAGTTGGTCCCCGTCAACAAAAAACATATCGTCGCCTTCTCCCCACCAGCCATCCTGGTTCTGCAACACTGACATCGTGACCCCAACGTAGTGGCCGCGGCCCTTGGCTTCCAGCCACACGTAGTTTCCCTCGCCCGTCATGTTCTTCTTTCCATTCACGTACGGATCCCCATCATCCGACCATTGATTTGTCCAGCCGTGATTCGGCGTGGCTTGCCGGTATTGTGCGTGGAAGTAAAGCGTGTCGGCGGGCAGCGGCGTGGAGTAAGCGCGATAATCAATATTGAAGAAAAACAGGCGAGCCTGCTCCTTGCCCTCATTGGTGACCGTGATTCTGGCTCTCTTCTGAAAAGGCATGGGAAAGAATGAGTTCAGCGCCTTCGTAGATCCTACTGCCAAGGGGTAAGATTGGTAGGTGAAATACTCGCCCAGGCCCAGTCCAAAGAAATCGCCAATGGGAGTCTCCACGCTGGGTGTGGCCTCGTCATCCCAGTACATGCGAAGAACGATCTTTTTCAGGTGATATCTCTCCGCGCTGAGAATGGTGAACCAAATGTGCGTGATGACCCCGGGACCCGGTTCGTCAAGCACGGTGAACTCCTCGCCAGGGCCAATCCTGCGCGAGTCGGCATTTCCTCCCGTGCGATCCCAACTGGAAACGCGTTTCAGAGTGTAATCTTGGGGGCGTGTTAAATTTCCCATTAAACCGCTCAATTCCTGGGCGAACGCCGCGGGCACAAGACAGAACATCAGAACGAGAAACCTCAGGTCGCGCATCAATTGACACCCTCCTTGTTCGATTTGGATTTGAGAAATTCTCAAGCCAAGTAGGAATTTGCTGCGGCTTCAATTCCCGCAGCTTGAGCGGCTCGGTTCTGGCTCAGTTGCTTAAGTTCGTTCCCTACCACGAATTACCCCAATGCCTGCCGAGCCCGCGCTAACTTCCACCACTTCAACCTTTTGGCCGAGCCGAGTGCCGGGGTCACCCGACAGCACAGGTGGCTTGCCATTCATTTCGAATTGTTGTATCGTAAGGTTTCTTTTTAATATTTTTCATTTCTATTGTCAAAAGAAAATTCACGCATGGAGAATTCAGGCTTGAATGTTGAGGTTTACTGAAACCTTCCAGGAGGATGCATGTACAGGCGGGAATTCCTGCTAACTTCCGCGGCAGCCGTCGGCGAACTGAAATCCCTGATCCGGCCAAACCACATCCTTTCCTCGTTCTCCGCAGGCGAAGACAGCTCACCGAATCAACCGCCGATAATCCCGGTAGGTCTGGATGCGTACCGGATGTGGGACCGGTGGGCGTATCAACGCATCGGCGAGAGAGCCTACATGCGGAGCACTTACGATCGATACGGCGGAAACGAGGGCGCTGACGCGAGCCATTTCTTATACCAGCTCGGCAACAATTTCAACGTCACTCTTCACGTCGAAGGTCCCGGCGTTCTTTACTTCGCGCGGTACAACCACTGGCACGGGAGCCCCTGGCACTTCGAGGTTGACGGAACCGATTACATCGTTGAAGAGAGCAGCACGCCTGACCCCCTTCATCCGATTGAGAATTCCACCTTCCTTCCCGCAAGCGTTTTCCCGAGCCCGCTGGCATTGACCTGGTCCGCCACTAATGGCGCTGACCTGACATGGGTACCGATACCCTTTGAGCAGTCCTTCCGCATGGCGTATGAGCGCACGCGATACGGAACGGGCTACTACATCTACCACCAATACGTGGGCGGATCGCCCCTTTCCCAACCCATTCGATCCTGGAACTTGAACGCAGTGCCCGACAAAGACGTCCTTGACCTGATTGCCAGGTCGGGCTCGGATCTTCTAGCGCAAACGGATGCGTCCAATCAAAAGACGCCGGGGATCGAAGAGAAATCAGGAAAAATTGATCTTACGGCCAAGTCGTCCCTTGCATTTGCAGATATCGAAAAGGCACCTTCCGTGATTCGCGCCCTGGAGTTCTCTGTTCCTCGTGAAAGTTCCCTCGAGTTTGGCCGCGCCCGTCTGCGGATTACCTGGGATAAACGGCAGGATGCTTCAATTGATGCTCCGATTGCTCTCTTCTTCGGCGCAGGAACGCTTTATAACCGCGACGATCGCGAGTATCTCGTGAAGGCATTCCCTGTGAACATCCGGTTTGACGCCCAACACGTAAACTTGGCCTGCTACTTTCCCATGCCTTTCTTCCGCCAAGCCCGCTTCGAACTATTGAACGAGGGCGATTCGGCAATTGCAGGAGTCCGATGGAAGGTCCGGTATACAACATTCAATGATCCGCCTAATCACGCCGGCTACTTCCATTCGACCTATCGTGATCACCCCAATCCGGTTCCAGGCGAAGACCTCTGCCTTTTGGACACGCGGGAGACCGAGGGCGGCGGCGATTGGTCGGGAAGTTTCGTTGGAACCTCCGTCATCTTTACGGACCGCGCAAAGCTGAATACTTTGGAGGGCGATCCCCGTTTTTTCTTTGATGACAGCAAGAGTCCCCAAGCCCAGGGCACCGGCACGGAGGAGTGGGGAGGCGGAGGCGACTATTGGGGAGGTCAAACCATGACGCTGCCCTTTGTGGGCCACCCGGTAGGCGCCAAGACGCCCGAAGAGGCAAAATCCCAAGAAGATATGATCGGCTCGATGTATCGCTTTCTCCTCGCGGACCTCATGCCTTTTGGCCGAAACGCGCGCATCCAGTTGGAACATGGAGGCAGGGACAACTCGACAGAACATTATCAGACCGTGGCCTACTGGTATGGATTGCCCAGCCCCTCCCTGGTTAAGACTGACGAGTTCCAGGTGGCCGACCATGACAACGAGAGAGCCCATGACTATGATTCACCTGACGCGAGCGAGGTGGTGGAGATCACCTCGCGTTATGAATTGGGGGTTGATAATCTGGACGGCAAGGAAACTTACCCTGCGCATACGGAGGTGGGCCGTTACACGGCAGGCACGTCGGAATTCACCCTCAAACTGGCGCCCGAGAATCTCGGTGTCATGTTGCGCCGGACGCTGGACTACTCCTTTCCGAATCAACGCGCCGAGGTTTTCGTTGCGGATGCGGCAGGAATGTCTTATCCGGAGCCGCCCGACCGATGGAAGTTCGCGGGCATTTGGTTTCTTGCCGGGTCGAATTCGTGTGTTTATTCCAATCCCAGGTCCGAGCTCGGTGCAACGGGGCACATGATTGAAACCTCTGACCGGCGTTTTCGCGACGATGAATTCCTGATTGCCCGCGACCTGACGCAGGGACTCTCCTCAATTCGAATTCGAGTTCGCTTCGCCCCGGTGGAAATCCCGTTGTTTGCCGGAGCGCCCCCCCAGAAGCTGGCGTGGAGTGAAATCAGGTATGTTGCCTACTGCTATGTGATGCCGCCCTTTCAGCTATACGGAACGACATAAGTGTTTGCGTATTTGGCTGTAGCGGCCTATGACCGCCGGTCGGCACTCGTAGAGCGCCGCTACAATTTATGCCGCTCTGTATAGAAACGCAGGCCTGAACTTTTCGTCGGGGGGGAGCCGGCGCCGCACCTTGAGTGCGCCTGCAGACTTCGGGTTCGAAAAGGAGGAACCATGGCAGTCTGGAAGATCAAATACAGGATGCTGGCAGCCTTATGCGGCTTATGCGGGTTTGCGCTCGCCGCATTCGGCGCTTCCTCCGGCGCCACCCTCACCAGTTCGGTGAAGCCATTCAAGGGCCTCCCGGCGTTATACGTAAATGGAAAACTCACTAGTTCCCTGCTTTGTTACGACGAAATGGATCCGCAAGATTGTGTCAAAGCCGGCTTCCCCATCCTGGCTCTGACGCTGCCTTACGAGGGCGTGGAAAAGGCGGTGTACTGGACTGGTCCTGGAAAATACAATTACGACAGGATTGACGCGGTGATCGACACCTATCTGAAATTAAACCCCTCCGTTCTCCTCCTCCCGAAAATTGATCCCGTGCCGGGATCCTGGTGGTGCCGTGAATTCCCGAACGAGATCAGTCTTCAGGCGGACGGAACCCCGACCGATGCATCCGAAAAGCAGCCGTGTCATTTTTCCTTTGCATCGCAAAGGTACCAAAGCCTCGCACGAGATGCGCTCATCGCGCTGGTTGTGCACTTTGAGAGTAAATACGGTAATAACATTCTCGGATACCATCTGGAGAATGGCCTGCTGGGTGAGTGGTACGCCTGGGACGGCTGGCAGAGCGGCGACCATTTCGGAGTGGAAGACTACAGCGCGCCGGCTCAGGCAGCTTTCAAGCAATGGCTTAAAAACAAGTATGGGGGAAAGCCGGAGGAACTCCGCCGGGCCTGGGGCGATCCGGCCGTCACTTTCGAATCGGCCGCAATTCCCTCTGAACAGGCGCGAAAGCGCCCTACCCATGGAATCTTTTTTGATCCGGGAACCAGCAGGCAAGTCCCGGACTATTTTGAATTCCTGAATGATATGGTTGCCGCGGTCTTATTGGATCAGGCTCATGTCATAAAGGAAGCTACGCATGGACGAAAAATCGTCGGCGCGTTTTTTGGCTATTTGTGGAGTACCTCTCCCTCCCTCACCATGAATCACGGCGGACACCTGGGCTTCGAAAAGGTGCTGGAATCGCCCGACATTGATTTCATCGCCAGCCCCTACGTGTATGACCACCGTTATGTCGGTGGTGCAGACACCGCGCAATCCCTCCCTGCGGCGGTGACTCTTCATCACAAGCTGTACTTCAACGAAGCGGACACGATAACCCACTTGGCAAAGAAGCGGGAAGCGCTGCCGGCCATCTCGCCCCGTATGTTCGCACTCCCGCGCGACTTTCAGGAGACCCAGGGACTCCTGATTCGCGATTATGGTTACGCCCTGACGGGTGGTTTTGGCATGTGGTACTACGCCGGGATGACTGGCCTGTTCAGTGATCCGGAAATTACCAAACTGTTTTCAGAGCTCCGCACCATTGACCAGGATAGCCTCCAGGCCGACAAACAGTCCGTCGCAGATGTGGCCGTGGTTCTGGATGAAGACAGTTTCAACTATTTCTCTGACTTTGAGCCGCTTTTCATGCCGCTACTCGCCGTCCAGAAACAATGGGAACTTGTATTCATGGGAGCGCCCTTCGACGATGTTCGTTTGAACGATCTGGTGGCCAATGCCGCGCGAGATTACAAATTCTATATTTTCGTGAACACGTTTCGGGTTACCGCGGAGCAACGCACCGCCTTACAAGCCCGATTCAAGCGGAACCATGCCACCGCGTTGTGGGTGTATGCTCCGGGCTATATTGATAAGGGTCTATCTGTCGAAAATATGTCTGCGCTGACGGGCATTCGCTTGGCCGAGAGTGATTCGCCAGGGGAACTGAGAGTGCAGCTGACCTCTCGGGATCACCCCTACACCAATCCGCTTCCCGCAGGACTTGCTTATGGAACAGACCTGAATGTTGAGAAGATCAGGCTATCGTACAATTCTTTTGGCTACCTTAAAGACGGTCTTAAGGTCAGCCCTCGTTTCTGGGGAGACGATCCCGATGCCACGGTCTTGGGGCGCCTGGTGGGAATTGAACGGCCAGGGTTGGTGGTAAAAGAGCAACCGGGATGGACATCCGTCTACTCCAGCGCCCCAATTGTTCCGGCTGCGCTCCTGCGTAGTATCGCCGCTAACGCGGGATGTCACATATACAGTGACGCCGATGACGTGGTTTACGCGAATAAGAGCTTTCTGGTGATTTATGCGCCGACTGCCGGGGCGCGAACGATTCGACTGCCCCAACCTGCTCGCGTAATCGACCTTTTAGAGAAGAAGACCTTGTCCACCGGCGGGAAGGAGTTCTCCCTAAAAATGTCGGCGGATGAGGCCAAGTTGTTGGAATTGAAATGAATTTTGCGAACTCCGGTTCGCGACACTCACGAACCTGCTGGAGCAAACCCAGTGCGCGCCCCTGCCGATGACGGGCACGGACCAGATTGCCGTGCCGGTGCATCCTTATGAAATCGTCACCGTCAGAGCGCAGTTTGCGATGCCGCCGAGTGGAGGAAATAAACCGTAAACTCCACGAAAATACGTGGGCCGATTATTCGGAACCTTCAGGCCCCTCCGCCATTTTTTCCAATCACTCCTTCCTCGGCTGCTTAATCAGCCAGACTTCCGAGAGACGTGATCGTTGCCGCCAATTCAGGTGCTCCTCGTTTATGGGTGGGTCCCAGGTGAGGACTAATTTTCCTGTTTTCGCTTGCCCGCTTGGCACTTGAAACTCTTTGAACTCGTCCATCTGCTTGCCGTCAATTGTCGGTTCCACGCGGTCGCCGTTAATGCGCAGCAGGGCTTGACCAAAGCCGGTGGAACGCACTACATAGGCCGCGGCGGGATCGAGCCCTTCGTAAACAACGGCGGTGGGCCACATCGTGACCTGCCAGGAAAGTCGGGCACGGCTCTTTCCCTCGTCCCACCACCAAAAGGTGGGCCGCGGGTGTTGACTCAATTGTGGTGCGTTTTCCGGATCGCAACGGACCACGTGAGGTGACTTAGCGATATTCCCCACGTTGTCATAAAAGCTCCCGGGACCCGGGTGTTCCCAAGTGGCGAGTTGGTGAAGGCGCCGATTCTTTTCGCCATCTGATCCAAGAGTTCGGATCACCTTAAACTGATCTTCCAGCCACCAGCGGTTATTCAGCGGATAATCCACGAAATCGAGCACAGCTCCTCGCTCTTCGCCGATCGCATAGTATTTCTCCACGCTGGTTTGCAGGCCGATGGAATGAAAAAGCTGGTCGCAGAGCTTAGAAATGCGCGTGTGCAATTCCACAGCGACAGGTTGCGTTATCACCTGGTCAAGCACTTTTGTAGCCTCATCCATGGCTCGAATCGCACCCGCCTTTTCAGCGTTCGCGAGAATGGCGTTTGCATTGGATTCGAGCTGGGTTTCATGGATCAGGCGTCTGCGCACGTAGGAGTCATAGTTAGCCCGCAGCAGGCACATTTGCCACCGCCAGTTGCTTTCCAACTCCGGATGGGCTTTGGTGAGCTGCTCCCACTGAAGCAGTGTTCCCGCCACGGCTCCGTAGTCCATCAAAAGACCATGCCAGTTTTTTTCCAAGGCCAAAATAGCGTCAACCATTTCCTCCGCCGCGGCGGGCTGGAAATACACGCCAGCGTAGTCGGCAAGAATCTCTCTGGGAGCCAAATCGGGATTCCAACTCAATGCGCTCCAAATAGTCTTGTTAACATCATCATGAACTCCGTCGGAGTAGGATATGAAGCCGTCTGTGTATACGGAGGTGTGGCTGAATATGGCCGCGAATTCAACCGGGCGGGGGTTAACGGCCTCGCGCCCTTCCGTCAAAGCAAAGGCCTGATCCCATCCCGGAACTTCGTATTGGCAGAGTTTGTTATGGGTCAGGTCGGGATAATCGCGAAGTTTATATTGCTTGGGAAGGTGGCTGCGCATGGTCCGCAGAGGCGGGCTCGAGGGTCCGGCCACTAAACCACCGAGCCAGGAAGGTGATTGCTGTTCAATGTAGTGATAGACGTAATCGACTCTCTCGGGGACGAACTGTTGCACCGACAACCAAATTTTTGCTTGCGGGTGAGTCTCACCCAGGAGCTTGGCCACCTCTTCGAGGAATGGAAGGAAGAGTTCTGGCGGGTTGTTGCCCGGGTCGCCCCCCGGATAAAAGAAGCCGGTCAGTTCCGGAGTGTCATGAAAAAACTCGGCACACTGTTTCAGCATTTGCGCGCGTCGGCCATGGTCCTCGAGACTGAAATCCACCGGAACCCAGACCCAGTAATCTAATCCATAGCGTTGGCAAATCTCACCAATCGCTCGATTCATCTCACGGCGGGGAAATTTCATGACCGGCGTGCTTCGGTCATCTTGGAAAGGAATCCCCTCAATGCTGTTGACGCCAAAGAAGGTCAGTTCGCGAATGTATTGCTCGAACTGTGCAGGACTCCAGGCGTCGTAGGAGTTTGCCTGGGGACGATAACCAAGTTGGTGTCCTCGAATGGCAAATGCCGGCGCTGTGGCCATGTCCACGTCAACCGCCAAGGAGAGGCGGCTTTTTGACCAGTCCAGCCGGCGTAGCAACTTCCCTACGCCAAACAACGTGCCCCGTGGGTCGGCTCCGATAATCCAGACCACGGGTGGATGACCTTGTGCATCGACATAGAGCCGGTATCCTTCCGGCCGCCTTTCCGGAAGCTCCTCTTTCTGCCGGGCTGGAATCGCGCGCCCCCAAGCAGGCACTGAGTCGGCTGAGGTAACGGCAATCACTAACTTGCCTTGCGGCCAGTTTGTGGCGCGCGGAAGCTTAATCCGTGTGCGCTTCTCTACCTCTTCGATGAGGACAGTCGCCGCCGTACTCTCCGCTGGCGGCAACGCTCCGGGCCGCACAACCACCACAGCTTCACGCAGGTCGATAGGTTGACGCACGGAATCCGGCTGGGTAGTGCCCCCGCCGAGCATCTGCCGCGCAGTGACGCCCGAGGGATCATGAGCCGGGCGATTTAGCGCGTCACTCCGGGTCATCCGCCCAACCGCTACCGCGCTTGCGTAAAACGTGCCGCCCTTGAGGAAGTGGCGTCGATTCATTTCGAGTCACCTAATCTGAGTTTTGCCAGGCTGGAGCGATACGCTCACCAATGCATGCGTAGGGCTAATTAGGGCGTTAATATAGTTGAATAACCATTGCTTGATTCGTGCCCGATGACGGGCGAAATGCTTCAACTAGAGGCCGCGTTTCTTTTTGTACTTTGCCTTCGCTCGCTTGCGTTTCTTCTCGACCGCAGACTTTGGAACCTTCACGATCTGTGCGAGGGCGTCCTTGAAGTTCTGCATGGCCTGCTTCGGGTTTTCTACCTCGAATTTTTCTAGGTTTACTCTCACGCGGTAGCTCCGATTAACTGGTCATAGGTGAGTCTCTGATTCACGACTTGTGAGAGCACCCCCTTGAATCGTGTGAAGTCATCTTCCTTGCGCTCGTTATAGCGGAAGGATTGCTCGTCGAGATAGCGGAAAAGGTGGAACGGAGCCACGCTCACATACGTTCCACGAAGACCACGCTTCAACAGGCTCCAGAAGTTTTCGAGACCATTGGTGTGAACCTTGTCGCGGACATATTCAACGGCGTGGTCAACCATTTCGTGCTGGTACTGATTCGCAAGGTCATTGTAGGAAGGCAGAGTGTCCGTGTAGATCGCACTTCCCGGCTCGACATTGCTTCGCACAATGGCATCCAGCGTCGATTTCTTCCGGTTCTTTACGACCGTGGTACGCACTCTCCCGCCGCGCTCAAGAATTCCGACCACGGGTGTTTTGTCCTTCCCTCCCGTTCCCGTGATTCGGCGAATCCGCGCTTGCTTGTGCATGTTGCGAGCCTTGCCGCCGATGAATGTCTCGTCAACCTCAACTTCACCCTTGAACTTCATAATCGAGCCTGTCTGCATAGCAAGCCGAAGGCGATGGAGCATGAACCATGCCGATTTTTGCGTAACGCCAAGGGCACGCCCAAGCTCGTAGGAGCTAATACCATTTTTGTAATTCACGATGAGCCAGAGTGTAGGCAACCACTTTTCAAGGGGAATCGGGGAATCCTCGAACACCGTTCCGACCTTTAGTGTGAATTGTGGGCGAGCGTGTTTGCCGTAGCATTTCCAGCGGCGCGTTTTCTCCATGTACGTAACATGGTCGGAGCCGCACGTCGGGCATCTCACCACGCCATCAGGCCAACGAGCATCCATGAGGAACTGACGGCAATTCTCATAATCGGCAAAGAAATTGACCGCTTCCAGAAGTGTTTTCGGAGTGAAGTTTATGTTTTTCATGGTTACTACAGTGCCTTAACTATACTGGTTTGTCAAGTGCTTTATTTGCTGTAATGTCATTGAGTTGCGTTCTCCTCTGGTTCGGGTCCAAAGTACACGCCAAGAGTTGCGCTCGGCGATGACAGGCCGTATCCCCCGGTCGCCTGAATATGGAGGCCCTGACAGCCCAGAGGATAGTTGTTTCACTGGCGTCAAGTTTATGCCATGTCCCTAGATGAGGAGGAAGATTCGGAATAGGTTTTTCCGGCCCACTCACACAGAGGGAAATTCCCTCGGTGGGGATATTTTGGTCGAGCCTAAATACGCGATTAGAATCTATCTTCCAGCCTGCTTCACTAAATGCAATCAGAAACGTCCCGGCAGCCACGCATGCCCGTTCGCTCCAACTAACACAGCCTATTCGCAGAATATCCTTGAATCCACTGCGACGTTGACCAGTTAGATCGTAGGGACGCACCAAGACAATACGAGGTGCGTGTTCCCTCCAGTATTGTGCAAGACTTCCCCACACGCCCAAGGCAGCACAAACCACTACAAGAAGGATGGTGAATCCGCAGCGTGTAGCTATATGCCACCGTGAGCATCGTTCCCAACTCCAGGCTGCGATTCCCACGATTAAGGCCAGGAAAGCATATAACGTAATTGAAATCCCTAGGCTCACAGTAACTCCATTCCACTGTAAAAGTGAAAGAAGGATTGCAAGCAGGATTCCAACAATCGCGAGAAATGGGCTTGTTTGCAGCTTACTCGTAGAAACCGCCTCAATTTCCTTCGGAGGCAGTGAGGTAGAGGGTTCCATCGGTGGCTGGACAGTGGGAGAGACTTGGGGCTTACAGTCGCGCGTTGTCTTGGGCTTACGCTGCGCTTTTTTCCAACCCTTTCTATGCCCCTTACCCATGGCTCGGCCATGATACCATATCTGGTTAGTGAAGTATATTGACGCCCTGATAAGGCACCACCGTATCCCTGATCTCCTTGCAGAGTGATGATGGGGGGAAGGCCTGCTCGCATATAGGTGAGGGGCGACAAGCGTTTGGCAAGGTTCAAACGGTCCTGCACACTCCCGAGCCAAGCCACGGCATAGTCCTCTCGATCGGGTCCGGAGAGCAAGTCCGCCACGTCTGTAATTCCGAAATATGGGACGAACACCAACGGAAGCGTGGGCGTGCTGGGAACCTCCACCATCTCGAATGGGATCACCTATCCGACGGGCGTTTACGCCAGTGTGCCGGGTAACGCCGTCGGCGTCTACGTCAGCGCGCCGAACGGCAGCGGCGTCATCGCCAGCGGCGAAGCAGGGGTCACCGGTTATGCCAGCTCGGGAGGCAACTGCGGAGCTTGCGGCATTAACACTTCTGCTGACGGTCAAGGGGTTTATGGTCAGGCTAGTGCCAGCGGCGGAATCGGTGTGTACGGCGACGGCAGCGGCTTCGGCGTGTACTCAGCGGGAAACTTCGCGACCACTGGCACCAAATCGGCGGTGGTGGCCTTGCCCAACGACCGCGTTATTTCGCTTTACGCTGTTGAAAGCCCGGAAAACTGGTTTGAGGACTTCGGCTCCGGCGAACTCAGCAACGGCGTCGCCGCCATCGAGCTCGATCCTACTTTCGTGCAGACCGTCAGCCTCGGGGCCGGTTATCACGTCTTCCTGACGTCCAATGGCGATTGCTACGGCCTCTACGTGGCGAACAAGACCGCCACGGGTTTCGAGGTGCGCGAGTTGGCCGGCGGAACGTCTGGTGTGGCCTTCGACTATCGTATCGTCGCCAAGCGAAAAGGGCTGGAAAGCGTGCGCATGGAACAAGTGAGCGACGAGCATGAAGTTGCCGAAGGCATCCGGCAATTCATTGCCCAGCGTCCATCGCACATGCCTCGCTTGGTGCGGCGCAAACAACTCGAGCAGCCCCCGAACGCCGGCGCGCGGCCTCAGCCGCCCAAAATCCAGGCGCCTGCGATTCCCGCCCCGCCGCCGGCGCTGCCCAAACTGTCTCAAGCGCCCGCGCTCCCCAAGGTCGTGCAAAGCAGCGAAGACAACGAACGGAAATAATTAGCTGGGCGAGTCGGCAAACAATTCCTTTGTGATTCTGGGGGCAGTTTGACTGTCCGCTCCGAATTTCCATTTGGTACAAACACTTGTCCAATAGGCAAACCCAGATATGGGAACTTAAGACCAGTGTTCCAAAACTGTTCCGAAAGCTTAACTAACAAGTCTTCTTTTGATTAGCAGGTCGGGGGCGATCCCTCACGGATCGCCAGCCATCCTTTCCGACATCAACGCCATTCAATTTCATGAGCATAATCAATGCTGGTCGATATTTGAATGCTGCCTTGCCTTTTAATCCTTCCGACTACTCCTTTTTCTCGCTGCTATAAAGATTTTAACTTTGACTTGAAAGTCGACGTTCAGTAACTTGCCACCATTGCATTCGGAAATCGGTGGTGATGAGCCGAGAACTTCGATAGCAGTTTTCGGCCGCACACCTCTTTCTGAGTGCAGAGGCCTCCGGCAGAGTCTCGCTTTCGGCGGATCCGGCGGGGGCTATCAACTCTTCAGTAGGTCATGCCATGCTTGAGAATCCCCTTGGAACAGTCAGCCATCGCCCAGTGCCCTCGGCTTTTGAGAAGTCCGGGGGGAAAGCCTCATTGTTGGATGTGGAATTCAGCGAGCGCACCGATGTCGGCAAAATTCGGGAACATAACGAGGATTCGCACGGACACGTAACTCCCCAGAACCCCGCGCAAGCCCGGTCGCACGGCTGGCTTTTTGTGCTGGCCGATGGAGTAGGCGGGCACGACCACGGCGAGGTCGCCTCGCAGATGGCCGTGGACTGTCTCATGGAGGGATTCCGCGGGTCACGCGGCGGCGAGCCCCACACGGCACTGCTTGCCCGTCTCGCGTACAAGGCCAACACGCGCATCTATGAAGCGGGTCATGCCGCGGGTTCCGGCGGAATCCGCATGGCAACTACTCTCGTGGCGTGCGCTCTGCGCCACGATCGCGCCGTCATTGCTCACGCCGGCGATTCGCGCTGCTACCTCATCAGGCGCAGCCAAACCACCCAAATTACGCGGGATCACACCGTGGCCAATGAGCATGTACGCCTCGGCCTGATTTCTGCGGGCGAGTCTTCCCAATCCTCCAACCGCCATCTGCTACTCCGGTCGCTGGGAAATGAGCTGCTCGTGAAAGTTGACATCAACCAGGTGCAGGTCATCCCCGGCGACGTACTCGTGCAATGCTGCGATGGCCTGCACGGTTCAGTGGAACCAGCCGACTTGGCGCGCATCGTCGGACAGAATCACGATCTGGAAGAGGCTGCGAAGCAGTTATTGGCACTTGCCAACGAACGCGACGGCAGCGATAATATCAGCGTTCAGTTGATTCGCGTTAAGGGAGTCGAGCGCGTGGGAATGTACCGGGGAAGGCCTTATATCCTTCGCTGATTTGCTTTTCACGCGCAACCCGCTATCTGAACCGACCTTTCAGTTCAGTGCATGATTGCGATCCGCGCAGGCGATAACCTTAGTCATTTCCGTGTCGAAGAGCTGGTGGCCCGAAGCGGCATGGCCTCGATCTACCGCGCGACCGACCTTCTTACGGGCAATCCCGTCGCCATCAAAATTCCGCATCCTGAAATGGAATCCGATCCCATCTTATTCGAGCGGTTCAGTCGCGAAAAAGAGATCGGCGCCAAGCTGGACCATCCGGGCGTGATGAAGGTTTTCCCCGAAAATGACGGCGGGCGAGTTTACATGGTCATGGAGTGGGTCAACGGGCGCTTGCTCCGCCGGCTCATGCGCGAGCAGCAGAAGCTGCCCCCCGAACGCGCCGTGAGGATAACACTGCGGATCCTCGACGCGCTAGCCTATATTCATGCGCAGGGTGTTGTTCACCGGGATCTGAAGCCTGAAAATATCATGGTCGACGCAGACGATAACATTAAGTTAATTGATTTCGGCATCGCCGCTAAAGCTGGGGCGCAGCGCATCACGTTTACCAAGCTAAACAACACCATGGGCACGCCCGACTATATTTCGTCTGAGCAGGTCAAGGGGAAACGCGGCGACGCCCGCAGTGACCTTTATACGATCGGCGTGATGCTCTATGAAATGCTGACGGGCAAGGTTCCGTTTCATGGAGACGACCTCTTTGCCATCATGAACGATCGCCTGCTCAATAATCCCGTTCCACCGCGGGAGATCAACCCTTCCATCAGCCCACAGCTTCAGGAGATCTTCTATCGTGCCATCGAACGCGACCCGGCCAATCGATATCAAAACGCGACGGAATTCATCCACGATCTTGAACATCAAGACGAAGTGGGCGTGGCCGACCGCGCGGAACTGCGCGACTGGAAGGCACGCCGCACGCCGCTTTTCAAAACAATCCTCTTTTATCTCATGCTCGCCTTGATCCCCATCGTTATTTTTGGCGTCCTGATTTACATCGCTAAACACACCTAATCGTGGTTCTGTAGTGCACTCCCGCAATCCTGAGGAGCGCGCTGATCGACGCCAGAAGACCCGCTTGGCCAAGAAATTCTTATGGTTCGCTGAAAAACTATTTATTTGATTCTGATGGCTATGACTCGTATTGTCGTCAGTTCTTAAACAGTTGCTGCGTCAGCAGACCCATTGCTGTTCTCTTTTATGAAGGTCCGGGGGGCGATGCCCGATGCGAAGTGGCCTTCGCGCCGGCGTGTTCCATGAAATACGGCTCCTCGGAGCGTACCGACTGTGTGAAAGCATAAAGCTCCAGGCATCTGTCGCCTGAATCTCAATCCGGAGGTAATGTATCATGACCGCGCAAGACGTAATGAAGTTGATCAAGGAAAAAGGCATTCAAATCATCGATCTGAAGTTCGTTGACTTACCTGGTCTGTGGCAGCACTTTTCGGTTTCAGCTCAGGAATTTGATGAGAGTGCATTTAGCGAAGGAGTGGGATTCGACGGGTCGAGCATCCGTGGTTTCCAGGCCATCAACGAAAGTGACATGCTTCTGTTCCCGGACCCTGCCGGCTGTTTTATTGACCCCTTTACCAAAGATCCGACGCTCAGCATTATTTGCGACGTCAAGGACCCGGTTACCGGGGCCGACTATACGCGCGACCCGAGACATGTGGCGGAAAAAGCCGAGGCTTACCTGAAATCGTCGGGCATCGCTGAGAAAGCCTATTTCGGACCCGAGGCGGAGTTTTATATATTGGATAGCGTCCGCTTCGATCAGTCTTACA
>JASHSC010000663.1 GCA_030036915.1 Terriglobia bacterium | reverse complement strand
TGGCCGGTCAGGTAGAGCACTGGAGGAATCCCACCGCAACTTTGTGCCGCGCCGCTCAAGGCCGCTCGGCCGCTGGATTCAACGTCATAACCGCATGTGTACGTGCCGGGGCTCTGCACGGTGCCCGCCAGGTCCTCATAAAATGTCATGGACAGCGAGCCCGCACCATTGGCGCTTGCCGTTTCCACGGAGACGGTTGATGCCGCGCCGCCCGCACTCAGTCCGTTGAGATAGAAAACCATGTTGCCGTTGAGTGAACTCTGGCCGAAACCAGAGCCATCACCCGGCAAAGTTTGCAGGTCCCATTCGCCGCTCGTAAACGGGCCGGAATCGCCATTCACCACCAGCAATTGTGAGCTTGACACCACGTAATATGCGAACAGTGAGCTTGTCCCCAAAATGCTGAGCATCCCCGTACCCCGGCCATTGGCGTCCGGCAGCGTGAATGTCCCTGCGCTTTCCGGTTCCGCGGAGTATGAGACGTTCCAGGCGTCGTTGCAGTCCTCCTCCAGGCCGCTGAAGGCGTCGCCGCTTGCATTGAGCACGCCCATGCAAACGTTGCGCCCGCCCTGGGGAGGAGAATCCCAACCGATATTGCGGAAAACATAGCTCCCGTTCAATCCGTGCGCAAAGGCGCCGGCAGTTTGACTCAAAAGCCGGCCCGCGGCGATAAAGGCGCTGCTCGATGGGCTGTCCCACTCGATAATCCGCCCACTCGTGGCGAGGTTCGAGGACAGTGATCCCAGGATGAAGCGCGTAACAAACGTTCCGAATGGCGTCGCAAGAGTGGCACAACCGCGATTATCCATTCCGACTGAATAAGAACTGGCGGAGGCGATGATGTTCCCGTGCTGGGATCCGAGAAAGCCATTGGTGTCTGCCTCGCCTGCGGTGATATTGCCCGACCCATCCGCAGTAAAGGAGCCGACCACGGTGAGGAAGCCGGATTCATTAAAGCCGCTCAGGCTAAAGGCGTAGGGCCCATCCAGGACGGCGTTATTGCCCGAGCTCGCGCAGACGTCGGCGGGATTTTCAACTGCCAGGCCAAGTTGCTGCACTTGAGTTGAAGGTGGCGAACCCGAATCTGTCACGGTGATGGCGAAACTCGCTGCGCCCGCGGATGACGGCGTCCCGGAAATCACACCGGTGGCCGAATTAAGGGACAGGCCGGCAGGCAGTGTGTCGGACGTCCAAGTGTAGGGTGGAGTGCCTCCCGTGGCCACTACATTGGCGAGGTAAGGTGTGTTCACGGTTGCATCCAAAAGCGCCGTGGTCGCGATCACGAGCGGCGAGGGCGGGCCGACGGGAATCGTATACGACTGAGTCACTCTCTGCGGCGTCGGACTTTCGTCCTTCACGGCGACAGTAAATGTGAAATTTCCTTGTGATGTGGGTGTTCCGGAGATTACTCCGGAGTTCGCCTGCAACATGAGGCCAGGCGGAAGCGCGCCTTGCGCCAGACTCCAAGTGTAGGGAGCGATCCCGCCGGCGGCCGCAAGGCCGTCAAGGTAGGTCGCACCGGCGGAACCGGCGGGAAGTGAGGTGGTTGAAATGCTCAGCAGAGTGACCACGGTCAGGGTGAGTTGTGCCTGCGCCCAATCCGGGCCGCCGGGCGAGGTGGACGAATCGGTGACTTGCACTGTAAAGGCGGATGTTCCGGGCACGGTGGGAACTCCGGTAATGTTTCCTGACTTGCCCAGTGACAAGCCTGCGGGAAGCGTCCCGCTCGTTAAGCTCCAAGTGAGCGCCCCCACTCCTCCTGTGGCCTCGAGATCTGCAACATAGTCCGCATTGGGCGTGGCCATGGGGAGCGAGGAGGTGGTGATGATCACCGGCGGGTAGACGACCACGGTCGTGGAGACCGTCTGGAGGGGATTCGTAACGGATGCCGCGGTAACCGTGACGCTCAGAGGTGATGCGACTTGTGGGGTGGCGTTGTAAGTTGCGGAGTTGGCGGTTACGTTGCTGAACGTGCCCATGCCCGAGCCGTCGGTTTCTCCCGCCCCGGAGATCTTCCAGGTCACGCCACTGCTGCTCGGGTCATTCTGCACAGTGGCAGTGAATTGCACGCTCTGCCCCACGTCAATATCCGTCTGCGTGGTGGGGGAAATGGAGACGAAGACCGAAGGTGTCGCGCCAGTCCCTGCTCCACTGCTCGTTCCACCGCTCCCGCATGAGCACATCGCCACGCAGGCGCACAGGACTAGCACGAGATTTCGCGATACGGCCTGGCCCACTGAAGCTGGGAGTTCCCGCGCTCGGAGGGCATGCCGGAAATCGCCCTCAAGTGCCCTCGCGATGCTACTCCTTACATGGGAAAACTGCGAGCATACGCGAATTCCCAGGTCCGCCCCGTCTGCGCCCCCCGCACTGAACACGCCCTTCATCCGTGGCTCTCCCAGCCTGCAGTCCGCAGCGCGCCTCCTCCGGCGCCCGTACGGACCGCCAAATCCTTCATGGCTGCTTATCGGCGGATTGGGTTGGCGGGATGAGGAAATCTGGCGTGGGCTGCCGGCCTGCGCCGGGGCGTGGCGGCGGGCGAGTCCGACACGGAGCGCCGCTACAGCCAAATATGCAAACAATTATGTCGTTCCGTATAGTGTACGGCCGTCTGTGTGGTAGAAGGGTTATGTGCTGTGATAGCCTAGTAGTAATAGCTTAGAGAGTTGAGTCGATGTCAGGCCGCGAGGGATCCAAGCCCTACTGTTGCGCTACCACCAGCGTGGGGAAGGTGGAACTGGCATTGCCCACGATTACATACTTACTCCCGGAAATGGCGATTCCCACCACCGTTCCGGTGGATGATCCGGTGCTGAACGTTCCATTGGAATTCAGGATAAGCGTATCGGAATCCGTCGCGCCGAGCGCCTGGCTCCCGGTCGAGGTAGAGTCGGTGGTGCTGGTTAATTGCCCGCTGCTGGAAAGAGTGACAATTCCCACCTCCACCTCGTCGGCCTGGTTTACCACCTCGGACGTTCCCACGAAATAGGTTCCGGTGAGGGATGCGGTGGTGAGACCCGTGGTCTGTGGCTCAAAGCTGCCCAATTCCATTGCCGGGTCGGCGCCCACCAGGAAGGCGCTGTTGGCCCCATCGAAATAGGCAATGGGTGTAGAGGCCCCGCAGGCGCTTCCCAGGGTCATCCGGCCAATCAAGACCACCGAATAAGGACAGGTTAAGGTTTGCGGGTCAGGGGTCAGCCAAGTTCCGTCTTGATTCCGGTAAAGCTGAATGGCGACGGAGGTACTCCCGCTGGGCGTTTCCGTGGCAATCGACACGTCGCCAAATGCCGTTCCGGAGGCGGGCAGTTCCAATCCACTGGAATAGGCCGCCACTTGACTGCTCAAAGCGGTATTGTTGAAGCCACCTGTGCTCCCCGTCGGTACCATCTCCTGCTCCAAATCGCCGCCGAACACCGGGCTGGCATTGGAGTTGATGAACACGAGCTGGGTGGTTGAAACCCAGTAGAGCGTCACATCCAGGAGACTGCTGTTTACGAGCATAATTCCAGTGAGGCGCCCGTCATTGTCCGACGGAGTGTAAGTATTGACCGTGGTATTGGTGACGGTGAAGGTCTGGGTCGTGTTGGTGACGGTTCCACCATCGTTGCAGTCTTCTTCCAGGAAGCCAAATTCATATTTGTCGCCGGTGAGGATTCCCGCGCAGGCGATGCGAGGGTGGGCGACGGGTGCCGGCACGTTGAGGGAAACGGACGGATCCCAACCCGCAGTCTTCAGGGAATATGCGCCCGTGAATGGAAAAATGAACGCCGCGGGATTCTGCTGGAGGATCTGCCCGGCGGCAATGAAAGCGCTGGGGCCCGGCTCGTCAAATTCGATCACCCGGCCCTGAGTAGCCACGCCCACGGCAAGGCTTCCCAGGGCAAAGCGCGTAACAAACATCCCAAAGGGAGTTGCAATCGTAGCGCAGCCGCGGTTGTCAGGACCCACTGAATAAGAGCTGGCGCTCGGAATGATGCTGCCATATTGCCCGCCTAGAACGCCGTTGGTGTCGGCCTCTCCCCCGACGATGTCGCCGGCGCCGTCCGCCGTGAAGGAACCCTCTACGGCGATGAACCCTGTGCCATTCGCCTGACTTCCGTTCAGGCCTGTGCCGTTATACCCGCGCAGCGTGAAGACATATTGACCATCGAGCGCGGAATCATTGCCGGAACTGGAGCAGGCTGCCGGCTGAGGTCCAAGGGTAAGGCTCAGTGAACTGGAGAATGTTTCCTGTGGCGTGCTGCTGTCCGTCACCTCTACGGTAAAGTTATAGGTGCCGCTTGCGCTGGAGGGAACACCGGAAATGACTCCCGTCGCGGAATTTAGTGTTAATCCTGTGGGCAGCCCACCCGAGGTGACTGACCAGGTCAAGGGCAGGGTTCCGCCGGTCGTCGCGAGCGTTCCTTCATAGGGAGTATTGACCGCGCCATTCAGCAATGAGGTGGTGGTGAGCGCGAGCGGTCCCGAGGGGCCAACAATGATCGTGAAAGTTGGGCTGATGTAGTACTGCGCGACGGGGCTGGAATCAAATACCTCCACCTGAAAGTTGTATGTTCCCTGGGCCGTCGGAGTACCGGAGAGGACCCCGGTATTGCCCTGCAATACCAGCCCCGGCGGCAAGCTGCCCAGGTAAAGCTTCCACGACAAAGGCGGCAATCCTCCGTTCGCCACCAGAGTCGCGCTGTACGGAGCATCCACCACAGCGTTGGGAAATGTGAATGCGGGAATGGTGAGGAGAGATGCCACAATGATGGTAAAGGCCTGCTTCGCCGTGCCACCTCCGGCCGCCGCACCCGATGAATCCGTTACCTCAATGGTGAAATTGAACGTGCCCCCCGAGGTTGGCGTTCCGAAAAACGCTCCCGCGGTGTTCAGGGAGATTCCCGGGGGAAGAGTTCCGCTGGCCACACTCCATTTTAGGGGAAGCACCCCGCCCGTTGCCCCCAGAGTGGCGCTGTAAACGTAGTTGGGCTCGCCGTTGGGCAACGTGTTGATGAGGATGGTAGGCGGGGGCATGACCTCGAAGTTTGTGGAATTGGACTGCGTGGACATGGCTATGGAGGTTGCTGTAATGGTGATCGCCAGCGGGGCTGTAATTGTTGCCGGGGCGTTGTAAGTGGCGGAGGTGGTGGTGACGTTGGAAAAAGTGCCGCAGGCTGTCGCCGCGCAGCCGGGTCCCGTGGCGGTAAAGGTCACTCCCGCGTGCGTACTATCATCCAGCAGGCTCACACTGACCGGCAGGGACTGCCCTTGATCGATGTTGGGATAAGGCAGCTGGTTGAAGCTGATGGTGACCCGTTGGACGTTGTACGTCCCGCCGCAACCACACATCAACACCATGACCGAAACCAAAAACGACAGCTTCTTCATTATTTGTGCCTGTCCTCTACCGTAACACAACCCTCAGCACTTTGTGTATATCCAGGCTGCTACCTGCGGATGCCAAGTCCGGTTCGGGGTGAATTGCCCAATGCATCTTGGGAAAGATGACAAAACCGCGCCAAACGCTGCCTCGACGTCCAGAAAAACCAGTGCGCCCAATGTAAAATATCCCGTGGTCATTAATGGGTAAACCTTGACAAGGATTTAATCCTTGCTAAAGTAAGGAAATGGCGAAGGTAACTTCCAAACTCCAATTAACCGTCCCCAAGGCCATCGCCGATAAATACAGGATCAAGCCTGGGGATCAGCTTGAGTGGGTTCCTGCCGGGAATGTGATCCGCGTCATTCCTCCCCGAACGCTGGAGGCTGGTTCGCGCCTCCGTAGCGTGGAGGAGCGACTGGCAGGGTTTGACGAAGCGACTCGACGCCAACGCCGGCGCGAGGCTGGCAAAGAGGATTTTGAGGCGCCCATCGAGCGCCCACCCAAACCCCACGAGATCGCGCGAGGTTGGAGACGCGAGGACCTCTACGACCGTGGCCGCAATCGTTGATACGAATATCATCCTCTACCGCTTCGACCCTTCCTCTCCCCAGAAGCAGACAGTCGTTGATGGACTGCTCCGCAAAGGCCTGGCGGCGGGAACCCTCTATATTCCGCACCAGGCAATCGTGGAGTTTGTTGCCGCCGCAACTCGATCTCGTGGAGGCCGGTTGCCTCTCCTTTCTCCTCGCGTAGCGTTCCGCGAGGCGGAGGAACTGCTAACCCAGTTCATGGTGCTGTACCCGAATGAAAATCTCGTCCGCACCGCCTTGCGTGGCGCCGCTGCGTATCAGCTCTCCTGGTATGACGCGCACATGTGGGCTTACGCTGAGTGCAATGGCATGAGCGAGCTCCTGTCCGAGGATTTCACACACCAGCGCCGTTATGGATCAGTTCTTGCCGTAAACCCGTTTCTGCCCTGATCAGAACCACCGGCTCATGATGACCTTCTGCTCCGTGTAAAACGCCACGGCGTCCTTGCCGTGCGCGTGCAGGTCGCCGAAAAAGGAGTTCTTCCAGCCGGCGAAGGGGAAAAACGCCATGGGCGCGGCCACGCCCACGTTCACTCCCACCATCCCCACCTCGATTTTCGACGAATACTCGCGCGCCGCCTTGCCGTTGCTCGTGAAAATCGATGTGGCGTTGCCAAACGGCGAGCTGTTCACCAGTTTGATGGCTTCATCGAGCGTCTTGACGCGAATCACCGAAAGCACGGGGCCGAAGATTTCCTCCTTGGCGATGGTCATGTCGGGCGTGACGTGGTCGAAAATCGTGGGTCCGAGGAAAAATCCGTTGCCTGAAGTTTTGCGCTTGCGGCCGTCGCACAACGGCTTGGCCCCTTCGGCAATGCCTTTTTCAATGTAACC
>JASHSC010000662.1 GCA_030036915.1 Terriglobia bacterium | reverse complement strand
CTATTCCCGTGAGGACTTTCTCGGCAAGCCGGTGATCGCGCTGGTCAACACCTGGAGTGAGATCAATCCCTGCCACATCCATCTGCGCGAGCGGGCGGAAGCCGTGAAGCGCGGCGTGTGGATGGCTGGGGGATTTCCAGTGGAGATCCCGGCGTTCTCCATCACCGAAACCTACATCAAGCCCAGCCCAATGCTCTACCGCAACCTGCTGGCCATGGATACCGAGGAAGCGCTGTGGAGCTTGCCCATTGACGGCACAGTTCTGATCGGCGGCTGTGACAAAACCACTCCCGGCCTGCTGATGGGCGCCATCAGCGCCAACCTGCCGGCTATTTACATGCCTGCCGGACCCATGCTGCGCGGCAACTGGAACGGTCAGCCGCTCGGTAGCGGCACCGACATCTGGAAGTATTGGACAGAGCGCTGCGCCGACGCCCTCAGCGAGGAGGACTGGAACGCCATCGAAAGCGGCATCGCGCGCTCGCCCGGATTCTGCATGACCATGGGGACGGCCTCCACGATGACAGCCTTGGCGGAAGCCTTGGGCATGACCTTGCCGGGCGCATCGTCCATTCCTGCCGCCGACTCCGGCCACGTGCGAATCGCCGTTGAAACCGGCCGCCAGATTGTCGAAATGGTCTGGCAGGACCTGAAACCGTCGGGGATTCTCACGCGCGCGGCATTTGAGAACGCCGTGACCGTGGATATGGCGATTGGCGGCTCAACCAACGCCATCATCCACCTCGTAGCTCTTGCCCGGCGGCGCGGCCTGGACCTGCCGCTGAGCGTATTTGACGAGATCGCGCGGCGCGTGCCCGTGCTGGCCAACATTCGCCCCTCGGGCGAATTTCTAATGGAGGATTTCTTCTACGCCGGAGGTCTTCGTTCGCTGATGGCGGAGATTACCGACCTCTTGCACCTTCAGTGCATCACCGCCAATGGCCGCACGCTGGGCGAGAATTTGCAGGGCGCGCGGGTCATAAAGAATGAGGTGATCCGGCCCCGTGAGCGCCCCCTTGCGCCAACCGGCGGAACGGCGATTCTCTACGGTAATCTGGCCCCTGATGGCGCCGTCATCAAGATCTCCGCGGCCAGCGAACAGCTGCTCCAGCACACGGGCCCCGCCGTGGTGTTTGAGAATTACCAGGATCTCGAATCAAGAATCAATCGTGAGGATTTGAACGTCACTGAGGATTCCGTGCTGATTCTGCGCGACGCTGGACCTCTCGGTGGTCCCGGCATGCCCGAGTGGGGCATGTTGCCGATTCCAAAGAAACTTCTGCACCAAGGCGTGCGCGATATGGTGAGGATTTCCGACGCGCGCATGAGTGGCACTTCCTACGGGACATGCGTGCTGCACGTTTCACCGGAAAGCCACGTGGGCGGGCCGCTGGCGCTGGTGCGCGACGGCGATCAAATCCTGCTGGATGTGCCCGCGCGCAAGCTGGAGATGCTCGTGGCGCCGGAGGAATTAGAGAAGCGGCGGTCCCAGTGGGTCAAGCCGCCCGCGAGGTATTCTCGTGGGTACCTGGCCCTGTATGCCGAGCGCGTTACCCAGGCTCACGAAGGCTGTGATTTTGATTTTCTCGGCAAGTGGAGCGAGCCCGTGGAGCCGGAGATTCACTGAGGCTGCTCCAACATCGACGGCGGAGCCGCACTGGGTGCGCTGCCCCAATTGACATTCGGCTCCGGTCCCATGTTCAGCACCAGATCGCCGCCGTGCGCAATTTCCGTGTGCGCGAACCATGGCCGGTTGAGCGGTTTACCGTTCAAGGTCGCCGATTGAATGTAGATATTCTTTTCGGAGTTATTTTTGGTCGTAACGATGAAATCGTGCCCGCCACCCAGATGGATGGTGACCTGGTCAAAGATGGGGCTGCCGATCTCGTAGTCTTCGGTGGCGGGATTTACGGGGTAAAATCCCATGGCGCTCAGCACATACCAGGAAGATGTCGAACCTTGATCGTCCATTCCGGGAAAACCCAGGCCATATTTATCGCTCCCGTAGAGCTCACTGAGGATCTTTCGCACCACCGCCTGCGTCTTCCACGGCTGGCCGCTCCAATCGTAGTAATAAGCCGCCTGCTGGTCGGGCTGGTTGCCCTGCACGTATTGCCCAATCATCCCCGTGCAATCGCGGCAAATTCCCGGGGCATGAAACGGCGTATTGAAGAATGCATCGAGCTTGGCATCGAATTTTTCGCGCCCGCCCAGCAAGCCAATTAAGCCTTGCACATCTTCCGGCACCAACCACAGCGTTGACCAGCCGGAAGCTTCCTTCATCATGAAATTGTAGTAAGGCTCTTCCGGGTCAAACGGGGATATCCACTTTCCGTCGCTGGTGCGTCCGCGCATGAAGCCAATGGAGGGGTCGAAAACGTTGCGATAGTTGTAAGCGCGCTTGCGGAACATCTGGTAATCGTCTTCCCTGGCGAGTTTTTTGGCGTAGGTGGCTAGGGAAGCATCGTCCCAACAGTATTCCAGCGTCGTGGCCACGCCCGCCTTGCCGCCGGCGTAAGGCGGGTCGGGATTGACGTCGGGGATGAAGTCGGAAACGTACCCCTTCTGGAGATACTCGTCCAGGTACGGCCGCGGTCCTTTGGGGGTGGTGGTAGCGTTCTTGTAGAGATATTCGTAGGCAGCTTTGTAGTCGAACGGAATGCCCCTCAGCCAGTCGCCCAGATACATCCAGACGGCGTGATCCCCGTGAAACGATGTTTGCATGAACCCCGTTTCGCGCGCCTGATCGAGCGTCGAGCGGAGAATATTCACCTTCACGTCAGGTTCGATGAGGGTGAGCAGCACCAGTTGGTCGCGGCCGGTGTCCCAGAAAGGCACAGGCCCGTAGCGGTCGTAATCACCCGTCTTTATCTCTCCATCAAGCCCGCGGAAAGGCTCGCCCTTGCGGGCCACCAGGCGCGGGCTGGCAAACGAGTGGAAAAAGTTGGAATAAAACATCATGCGCTGGTGGTCCGTGCCGCCCTTGACCTCAATGGTGTTCAACAGTCGCGCCCAGATCTCTTCCGCGCGGTGGTGGATGGCGTCAAAGTCCCATCCCGGGCTCTCACTGTCAAAGCGCTTCTGTGCTTCCTCGAAACTATCCGCGGCGGAGGTTTTCACCAGCACTTGCTCGCCCTCCTCGGTAATGAAATTGAGATACGCGCCTGCGTAAGGACCGGATTCAGTCTTATTTTGGGGAGTTACCTTGCTGCTTCCCAGGAAGCCCCGGCGGCCAGGCTCGCGGGGCGGAACTTCCTTGAAAGTTCCGAAATCATGGAATGGGACCGAAAAGATTGCCACAAAGCACTCCTTCGCCGTGGCGCGCTCGGAAGTGCCGGAGACGCCCCCGCGAATGGGGCGCTCGGCGCAGCCTCGCACCGTGTGGTCGTCCGGAATCTCGATATCGCCGCCTCGGTGACCCATGTCCATTACGATGTGCGACTGCGCACTGTTCGGGAACGTGAAACGGAAAATCCCTGTCCAATAAGTCACCGTCATTTCGGCCTTCACGCGGAAGTCATCCAGGTAGACGCTGTAGTATCCGGCGCTGCCATTTTCGCTGGATTTGTCGTAGACGGAACCGCTGCGCTCCGGCGGCACGGTCCAGGGACCCACCACCGGCATCACCACTACGTCCCTCATGCCGGTGGTGAAGCCGAAGATGGTACGGTGCAGGTAGTCGTACTCCATGCCGACGCCGGCCGGATAGGAGAGGTCCAAGTTCTTGTTAATCGGGCCGAGATTGGTAATGCCGTGCGGCAGCACTGCTCCCGGCGAGGTCATGCCGGTGTAGAGCTCCTCGCCAGGCGGCGGAGCGTTGCCAATCAGCACCTGCTTGTCGAGAGGCGCTGTGCCCACCAGCGTGTTCACCCATT
>JASHSC010000661.1 GCA_030036915.1 Terriglobia bacterium | reverse complement strand
TGGGACGGCCCATCACGCCTCAGGTGGCCGCCCAACTGGTGCGCTCGCACAAGCAGGCTTACCTGCGCCAGGCCCGGCAGGTTCGGCCGCTGCCCGGCGCGCGGGAATTGCTGGCAGCTCTGACGCGCGCGAAGGTTCCCTGGGCCATCGCCACCAGCGGACGTCTCGAAACGGCGCAAACCGCCCTCGACACGCTCGGAGTAAGCACTCGCGTCACCATCATCACGCGCGATCAGGTGCCCCGAGCCAAGCCCGACCCCGACCTTTTTCTCGCCGCCGCCGCCCGCCTGCGCGTGCCCATTACCGACGCCGTGGTGGTGGGAGACAGTGCCTGGGACCTGCTCGCCGCCCGCCGCTGCCGCGCCCTGGGAGTCGGCCTGCTCTCAGGCGGCTACGGCCAGGACGAACTGGAACGAGCCGGCGCCTATCGGGTTTACGAAGACCCCGCCGATTTGTTGCGCCACCTGGATGAAGTGGGTGTGCGGACGCAGAGCCCGTAGCTTTTCTTGACTCGCAACACGACCTTATAATCACAACGGACTCTCGGCCCATCGAGTCGACGTATGAATTCCAAGTTTGACGAATGGTCGACAAACTTCAGCCAATTTCTGGCAGAGAATGGTTATCCAGAATCCGTACATTGGATCACCGCGGGCGACATCCTTCTAACCGGCAGGCGACAAATTTACGTAAAGCTCCCTATTCCCGATGACAACGAAGCGCAGGTCCGCCAACTGTTTGAGTCGGGCGCAAGCGAGAGGTGGGGGATACTCCTTCAGGCAATTGGCGAAGTACAAGGTAAGACCCTTGCTTGCGCGTGGTCGCCGCGGAATGCTGAGGAGGCGGAGGGAGTTTTAATCGGCAAAGGCGTGAAGATGTCGGCAATGACAGCGGAAAGCAAGACTCGCCTCAAAGCCGTGTCAAGCCCCCTCCGTTGGCGGTATTTGGTTTGGAAACTGCGTGCAAAACAGCAGCAAAGACACCTCCTGGTTCCGGTCAGATAACCCGTAGTGCAGCAGACCGTCGGTTTTGCGGTCTGCGGCTTTTCAGTGACGCCCACTCCCGAGAAGGTTCACGCATCGTACGAGACGGACGCGGACCGCAGCGACGAGGGTCGGCGCAAAATCCCCCACCAGGTGAGTGAAATTACGCAGTAAGCCCCGAGACGGCCTGGATAGGCCCCGGCACCCATTGCACGTAAACAATTCTAGCCTCAGATGTTGTCAGAGGGTAATTATTCCTATGGGAAATGGAACCCGAATTGCTCATCTTACCTGATTGGTTGGCGCTTATGGGTCATTTCGCGCACTCGATTACTTGGGATTCATGCCGACAACCCCGCGAAATGAGTGGGGGCAGGGAGGCCCGCGGCTCTCAAAAAAACGAAGCTGGGAACATGTTGAAAACAAAGGGTCGCAAAGGGCACTTTTCAAAAACGAAGCTGGGAACATATTGAAAAATAAGGATTGAAGCATTTTTCGGAAAATCAGACATTGCAGCCAAATCCCTTCCTCAACGGTGTTGATCTTTCTCCGTGCCACCTCTGTGTGCTCCGTGGTGAATCTTTGTACTTCGGGTTCGCGTCTGGAGCAACGGCTCAGGGAGCTCCGGGGTCTCTGTGAATTGACTTCTCTCACTCCGTCGGCTACGCTGAAATTCCGGGCAAAACCGTGGGTATAATCCGCCGGCAGTGCAATCCGGCGCCGCCGTATTGCAGGGAAACATGAATCGCATCTATTTCGACAACAACGCCACCACGCCTCTCGCGCCTGAGGTGTTTGACGCCATGTGCCCCTACATGGTGGAGGACTTCGGGAACGCCTCCTCCATCCACTGGTACGGGCAGCGGGCCAAGGCGGGCATGGAAAAGGCTCGCGAGCAGGTGGCGAAATTGTTGAACGCGCGGGCGAGCGAGATTGTCTTTACCAGCGGCGGTACCGAATCGGACAACGCCGCGATCCTGGGCATTGTGGAAGCTTCGCGCGCTGCGCACAAGCACGTGGTGACCACGGCCATCGAGCATCCGGCCGTGCTCTCCACCGCCAAGGCGCTTGAGCGGCGCGGCGTGAGCGTCACCTTCCTCCCCCCGGGCGCCGGCGGAGTGATTGATCCATTGGACGTGGCCGCGGCCATCCGCCCTGAAACCGTTTTGATCAGCGTGATGCACGCCAACAACGAACTGGGCACCATTCAGCCGCTGGAAGAGATCGGCCGCATCGCCCAGGAGCGCGACATCTACTTCCATGCGGACGCCGTGCAATCGGCAGGCAAGATTCCCGTGGACGTTCACAAGTTGGGCGTGGATCTGCTCTCGCTCTCCGCGCACAAGCTGAACGGGCCCAAGGGCGTGGGCGCGCTCTACGTGCGCAAGGGAACGATTCTGCGCACGCTGATGCATGGCGGCCACCATGAGCGCGACCGCCGGCCGGGCACCGAAAACGTGGCGGGCATCGTGGGCCTGGGGGCGGCGGCGGAAGCGGCGCGCGCTAACCTTGAAGATGAGTGCGGCCGCGTGGCTGGAATGCGCGATCGCCTGGAAGCGGGAATTCTTAGCCGCGTGCGGTATGTCGCGGTGAACGGCGACCGCGTGCACCGCGTGCCCAACACCACCAACCTGACGTTCGGTTACATCGAGGGTGAAGGGTTCGTAATTGCCATGGACCTGCGGGGCATCGCCTGCTCCACGGGCTCGGCGTGCTCCTCCGGCTCGCTTGAGCCATCGCACGTGCTCACCGCCATCGGGCTCAAGCCGGAGAAGGCTCGCGCCAGCATCCGCTTCAGTCTCGGCCGCTTCAATTCCGTTGAGGATGTTGAGGCCGCGCTCGAAATCGTGCCCGCCGTGCTGGAACAGCTCCGCGCCTTGTCGCCGCATTACAAGGCACCTGCGATGACGGACAAGCAGTGAGAATCTGAAATTGGAAACTGGAAATCGGAAACTGGACAACAATCGCAAGTTTCCTGTTTCTAGTTTCCAGTTTCCTTGTTTAAGACGATGAGCATAGCAGTCGCCATGAGCGGCGGCGTCGATAGCTCGACGGCCGCGGCGCTTTTGGCGGGAACCAACCCGGCAAATCCTTCCGGCGCGACACCGCAAGTCGTCGGGCTGACGATGCAACTCTGGAACCAGCGCCGCCTGCCGGAATTGCTGGGCGCGGAGGCGGGCGAGAACGGCCACGCGAGCGGGCGCTGCTGCTCGCTCGACGACGTGTACGACGCGCGCGCCGTCGCAACGTTTCTCAACATTTCCTACTACGTCATCAACCTGGAAAAGCAGTTTGAGGCGACCGTCGTTCAGCCCTTTGTGGACGGTTATCTGGCCGGCGAGACGCCCATTCCGTGCAGCCGCTGCAATACCGAAATCAAGTTCGCGCAATTCCTTACCACCGCGCGGCAGATTGGCGCGGAGCGAATCGCCACCGGCCATTACGCGCGCATCCGCCGCGACGCGCAGACGGGCCGCTACCACCTTTTGCGCGGCATCGACCGCACGAAGGACCAGGCCTATTTTCTGTTCGGCCTCACGCAGGAGCAACTGGCGCACAGCGAATTTCCGCTCGGCGCGATGACTAAGCAAGAAGTACGCGCCGTCGCTCGCTCGCGCGGCTTGCCGGTGGCGGAGAAACCCGAAAGCCAGGAAATTTGCTTTGTACCCACGGGAAGCTATCGCCAGTTCATTGACGCCTACCTCGGCGAGCAGCAACGCCGGCCGGAATCAGCGGCGGGCGAAGTGGTGTCCACCGAGGGGCGCGTTCTGGGCGAGCACGCAGGCATCCAGAACTTTACTGTAGGCCAGCGTAAAGGGCTAGGCATGGCCACCGGCGCGCCGCTCTACGTGATTTCCATCGACCCCGCGAAGCATCGCGTGGTGGTGGGCGATGACCGCGAGCTCTTCCGCCGCGCTTTTCGCGTGCGCGACGTCAACTGGATCCGTCCGCACGCGCCCGGCGCCGCCCTGGAGGCACACGTCAAGATTCGCCACAACCATCCCGGCGCCGCGGCACGCGTGGAGGCTCACGAAGGCAGCGAGGCAGGCGTGGAGTTCATCGAGCCACAGCGCGCCATCACGCCCGGCCAGGCC
>JASHSC010000064.1 GCA_030036915.1 Terriglobia bacterium | reverse complement strand
ACTCAGGACTTCGTTGGTGACCAAGGCCTGATAGATGAGCGGTGAGGCAGGATCCAATTCTTTGATAATGATGATCGGTGGGCGTGGGTGCGGGTTGGGGTGCCTTCCGGTTTTTGAACCAGTCCCGCTCGAGCCCGGGTTCCAGCCCACGCCGGCCAGCACTCCCGCTTGTCTAAAAACCTCAGACGTAAGGGCGGCTTGAAATAGCAGTGGAGACGTGGAGCCGGTCTGCTTGCCAATCTGAACCGGGTTGTGGGTTTGGCGTCCTCCGCCGCCCCCCGACGAATTGTCGACCGGGACTGTGGACCCAAAACTAAAGCCGTGGACCTCCATGTCGTCGCTGTAATCAAGGTTTCCCTTGCGGGTCGGCTGCCCCTTGAATTTCCCCTGCTTGGTGCCTTCTATTGTCATCAGGAATTGAAATGACATCAAGTTCTCCTTCCTGCCAGCGCACAATTGCTCAAAGTGCGGCGGCATTCCGATATGCGCGGGCTCTTCGCCAGCTCATTTGTGCCACCTCATTTAGGAATGATTCCAGGGAACGACTGCTGATTTGATTGTAATACCAGTACTGCCCGGTTGTCTACCCGAAAGGAGCGGCGGCAAGGGAGCAGCTAAGAATGGCATTTGCTTTTTGAAGGCGCGCGCTGCGGTGCCTGGCGTGGTTTTTACCCACCCTCTAACATGCCTTATCGCCAATGGCGACCGGAACTGGGAATGGCGCTGCGCGCCGTCCCTCCAGTAGTGGTCCGTCCGCCCCTGCCAGTACAATCGTCCGGTGATCGTTCAATCGTTGGCAGCGAATGTAGCGCGAATAGCATCTAAATCGTCTAATATTAAGACTATGACGGCCAAGGTGAAACAATCTCTGGGGGCCATTGGAATTATCGCAGGGCTCAGCGCGTTGTTGTTGGTGCTGGGGATTCTGCAATGGCGATGGAGCAACCAAATCCGCACTGCGGACCTGCAACGCAAGCAGGCCGCGCTGCAAGCGGGCGTGAACGGATTCCGCGAGGACTTTCACCGCGAACTGGCGGGAATCTGCACCAATTTCGCCTACCGACCGCCCGACCAAACGCCGGCCATCGAGGACCTTTACGCCGAAGATTGCGGCGATTGGGCGCGCTCTTCTGAACACCACGAGTTGGTAGCCAATTACTACCTCTGGGAGAAGGTGAAAGGGGACAATTACTCCTTCCGACAGTTTGATCCCCAGGACGAATCCTTCAAGGAAGTTGCTTGCCCGGCTCGCCTGGGAACCCTTTGCGACACTTCGCGTCTTGCTCCCGCACCCGGCTCGCGCAGTGGGGATTTCGGATTTGGCGGCCTGCGTTGGCGTGTTGAGGGCGCTTCTTTGGCGATGGTGCGTCCCATCCCTCGCTTAGGCTGGCGAGGCTTCAGGAATGGTGGCGGACGTCCGCCCGATATCTCCCCGGCGGGCTTCATGATCGTTGAACTCAATCGCGAAGCCTTCCAGCGATTGCTCCAGGAACTATCACAGAGGTACTTCGGCGGCTCGGACGGCCCGCTTTACAATGTTGCGATCGTGGACGGTGCAAATCCTCCCCATTTCATCTTCGATTCGCAGAATGCTCCTTCAGCGGAGCTGGTGAGGTCGCCGGATGAATCCGTACATCTCTTCAGCTCGCGGCGCATGCGGGGTTTCGACCAGCGGCAGGGGAGTTTCCGCGAGCCCGGCGACGCGGCAAGACGCGAGATGTTTCCTCCTCCGCCTTCCTCCGGGCCGCCGTCCGGGCGCGACCTCGCAGCGCGCGCGCGGGGCTTTCTGGCCGCGCCCATTCTTGCGGATCCCACCGCTGCCGAATGGCGCCTGGTGGTGCGGCATCCCGGCAGTTCACTGGCCGATGCCGCGGCCAGCTATTGGCGCCGCGATTTGGTGCTGGGTTTTGGAGTGCTGCTGGTGCTGGCCGCCAGCATGGCCCTGGTGCTGGTCTGGATGCTTCGAATTCGCCGCCTCGCGAAGATGCAGATGGATTTTGTCGCCGGCGTTTCCCATGAATTGCGAACTCCCGTGAGCGTCATCTCCTCCGCGGCCGAGAATCTCGCCGATGGCGTAGTGGCGGGCGGGCCGCAGGTGAAGCAGTACGGGGCGCTCATCCGTAACGAAGCGCAGCGCCTGGCCGGAATGGTTGGCCAAGTGCTGCTCTTTGCCGCCACGCGCAGCAACCAGCGGCAATATCAACCGCAGCCGGTGCCCGTGAGCGAGACGATTGACACGGCTGTGGCGGATTTGGCCCATCTTGCCACCGCCAACGGCTTCACGGTGGAGAAAGAAATTGCTCCGGACCTGCCGCCTGTTCTGGCCGACCCCAAGGCGCTGGGACGTTGCCTGCAAAACCTCATGACCAATGCCTTCAAATACGGCGGCGAGGGTCGCTGGATGGGCATTCGTGCCCAGGCTGGCGCGGGACCGGAGGCCGGCGAGGTGCTGATTACCGTCCAGGATCGAGGCGAAGGAATCGAGGCCGACGAAATTCCTCACATCTTCGAACCCTTTTACCGGGGCAACGCCGCGCGCTCCTCGCAAGTGCATGGAACCGGATTGGGCTTGAGCCTGGCCAAGGAAGCTGCCGAAGCCATGGGAGGAAGGCTGACTGTTTCCAGCCACGTGGGCGAGGGAAGCGCGTTCACATTACATTTCCCCGCTGCCAAGTAGCGCCGGGCGTTGTGGCACGGCCATCCTGGCCGTGCACATGGGCTGGAAGCCCATGCCATCAGGGCTGAGTGCAAGGAGAACCTGTGAATTCCAACATCCTGTTGGTCGAAGATGAACCAGGACTGGTGCTGACGCTCAGCGACCGCCTGCGCAGCGAGGGATACAACGTGGACGCGCTCTACGAGGGCTCGCAGGTGCTGGAGCGCGCCACACGCAACCGCTTTGGCCTGATTATTCTCGATGTGATGCTGCCCGGAAAAGGTGGATTTGAGGTCCTGCAGGAGCTGCGCCAGCGCGGCTTCACCACGCCCATCCTGATGCTCACGGCCCGCACCCAAATGACCGATAAGGTGAAGGGGCTGAAGATTGGCGCGGACGATTACCTGACCAAGCCCTTCGAAATGCCGGAGCTTCTGGCGCGCGTGGAAGCCCTGCTGCGCCGCGGCAGCCGCGCCGGCCACGATGGCCCGGATTTTTACGATTGCGGCACATTGCACATCGATATGCGGAAGTCCGAAGTTACCCGCGACGGCTCCCCCGCACCGCTTTCCACCAAGGAGTTCCAACTGTTGCGTTATCTCCTTGAAAATCGGGGCCGCACCATAAGTCGCGAAGAGCTTCTGAAAGAAGTCTGGGGCTATTCCGCCGCGCCTTCCACACGAACCGTCGATGTTCACGTCGCCTGGCTGCGCCAGAAGCTCGAAGGTGATCCCAAGCAACCCAAATACATTCTCACCGTGCACGGGCAAGGGTACAAGTTCGCGTCCTGAAACCCACGCGCCGTCCGTAGTGCGGACTGCCGTTGTTGCAGTCCGCGTCCCTTGACTCCCCTAAATTTCTTCGAGTTGGGATGTCCTATAGCGCTGTGATCGCGGTTTTGACAAAATGCGGTATGGTCCGATAATCGCGATGAGGGATGCTGCAAGGCGGGGAATAAAGAGGAAAAATAAGAAAAAGTCGTCCCAAGCGCTCTTTCCTTCGTATAAACAATGGCCAATCACCATCGGTACAATTCGACAGGTGGCGATGGCAGTGAGTACGCCCGCCAGCATGAGCGCCACTCCCAACAGACGCTCGAGAATTGGCTTCTTCTCAAAGAGGTACACGACTGCGGTCATCAGCGGCAGCCATGCAAGGAGATTTATGGCGAAGAAGAGGGGGCCGAGCAGCCAGGCGTGACTAATCAGCCCCTCATCGTATGAGGGCAGAATTTCCTCCTCATTGAGGAGCCATTGGAAGACCGAAGGGAACGGGATGTTGGAAAAGAGCCACGCCGATACCAAGCCTGCGACTGGCGCGGCCCGCCAGCTCAGCAGAACGAGCTTTCGGCTCATAGCGTTGATCTCTCCTGTGCGGTGGAAAAGGTTCGAGGTTTGATTTTTTCCCCCGAGCCATTCTTTCCCTGTCATCCTGCGATGACCTTCAGTTGCAATCCTATGAGCCACGCGACCTTCTCAATTTTTCCAGCCACGTGGCCGACGCCCAACGCACAGTGGTGCGTTGGACCTTCGCTGCAGAGGGCGTTGACGAACGCAGCAGGCTCGAGGGCAAATCGCAGGCGGCTGTTCGTGTTGCCGATTTTCAGCCGCTCGCCGGGCAGGCATTCGCCTTCCGCTGCAAGCAGCTTTAGGCGGCCATCATGGGTCTGGGTGACACCCAGAATGGTGATCGGACCTTTGCGCACGCTTGCTTCCACGCTTACTCCAAAACCCGATTTGCCGTGATAGAGCCCGAGCCCGCGCAGAATCGGCCGGCCCTCGGCGATTCCCAAATGGAACGGCCCATCGTGGCCCATCAGGATGAAGCGCTCGCGGAAGTCCATAGCGTAAAGCTCCGTGTAGCTGCCGCCCCCGCCGAGCAGGTCCATGATTTTCATCGCTTGGCAATTCTTCAGGTCGGCCTCACCGGAGCAGGGAATTCCGCGCGCGGTGAGCAGCGAGCAGCCCAGAATCATGCCCGCGCCCAGACGCTCATAAACATTTCCACCGACGCCGCGATAGTAGTAGGCGAGGCCATCGAGGTCAAAGTCCTCCACCAGATGGTCGAGACCCACGGCCACTCGGCAGGCCCAATCCAATTGCTCGGGAACGGGCTTTTTCGCCAGCGGGTCGGAAGGACTGTCTTCGCTGATGTCGAAAATCCCGCGCGTCTCCTCCGCTTTGCGCGCGATTTCAGCTTCCGTTGCGGCATTCACTCGCGCTTCCAGGTCGCACATTTCGAGCACCTCGATGTGCGTGCCCAGTTGCGCCTGGTGCTGGGTGAAGTCGCTGTACATGTCGAGCATGCCGGGGTAGGGGTGGCCGAGACAACCAATGCGCGCGCGGCGCAGGTTGCGAACCACCTTGGCGGCCGCGCACCACGCGGCGATTTCCGACCACGCGGCTTCAGCGGGCTCGCGCACGTCCGGCTCGGGTTTGAGCATGCCGGTGACTTGCTGGAAGGGAATTGCCGCGCGCGTAAAAGCTCCGGCGATTTCCGGAACGCAGCAGGCGCAGCAGTTGGCCAGCCACTCACCTGTGTCCGTGTGCGCATAGTCGAGCGCCGCGCGCGGTTGCAGGTTCAGCACCACCACGGGAGCCTTCGCCTCCTGAATCACCGGCAAAACCTGCGAGGAAGTTGCGTAGGTTCCCACATAGCAGAAGACCAGATCGACGCCGGCCTGCCGAAAAGCCGCCCCGGCCGCATGAGCCTTATGCGCGTCGTCCACCAAACCGGCGCTCACCACTGAGGCCCAGTTGCTGATCTTCTCTTCAACTTTGCGTTGGTAGTTTTCCAGGCGCTCTTTGAGCCCAGGGAACTGGGGCCAGTAAGCCGCCAGGCCAATTCCAAAGACGCCGACTTGGGCTTTTTCCGGTTGTCCCACCAATTTCTCCCGACTTTTTAACCACCCGCGAGCCTGCGTAGATTATCAAGGCAGGGAATCAGGGTCAATGATGCGCCGCGGCGAGATGATAAATATGCACACGCCTCAGTTTTCACCTGCAAGAACCGATTAGCGTCAACGATCACGTCTTGTGAGGGGTGGTCGAGTGCTTCATTGTTACAGCGGGCGAGACCCGCGCGCTACCAAAACCATCGGCCGCACTGTTTTGAAAACCTCATCAGTCTCGCGATTGTATATAATCCTCTGCCAGCCTGAGCTTTCGGCATCCGCGACCTCGCAGGGTGAGAGTCGAGGCCGGGGCTCTATTCGCGATGCGCTGCCCAAAATGCCAATTCGATCATGAAGCGCAGTTCACCGAGTGCATGAAGTGCGGAATCGTTTTCGCGCGCTATGAGGCGGCGATGGCGGCGAAGCAGGCGGCGGTGGGCACTAGAAAGGTTGGTGCGGCCGCGCCTGCGGCCTCCGTCGCGTTGGCACAACTCGCGGCTCTGCCACCGGTCGAAGCTCCTTGGGAGCGGTACAATCCCCGCAGCGAGTTGAAGTTCCGGGCGCTGGCGCTTCCCTTGGCGTTGATTGTGGGGCGATGGGTGGCGGGCGCGGGCATGTTGAGCCTATTGGGAGGCGAGCTCGCGATGGTGGTTCACGAGAGCGGGCACGCCATCACTTCCTGGCTTACGGGCCGCTGGGCAATCCCTTCGTTCTGGGTCACCTATCACGGCCAGGACCGGCACTGGTGGATCGTTTTGCCGTTGACCTGCGCCATCGCTTTCGGGGGTTACACTGCGTGGAAGGCGCAGCGCTGGGGATGGGTTTGCGCCGCTGCCGCGGTGCTCCTGCTGGAAATCATCATCCAGGGGCAAACTTCCCTCGCGCAAGGGGCCCTGATCGTTTTTGGCGGTGACGGCGGTGCGCTGGTGCTGGGCACAATCCTTATGGCCACGTTTTACGCTCCCCACCAAAGCGCCTTCTACAAGAATTGGGGCATGCGTTGGGCCTTGCTGGTTTTCGGAGCGCTCGCGTTTATGCACGTCTACCGTGAATGGTCGACAAATAACATGCCATTCGGAGAGATCGAGGGAGTGAACCTCTCGGACCCCACTCTGCTCACCGAACACTACGGGTGGACCATCCAGGAAATGGTCGGCCGCTACCTTCTGCTGGCCAGAGTCTGCTTCGTGGCTCTCTTCACGCTGTACGTTGGGGGACTCGTCCACACCTATCGGGAAACGTTCTCAAGAACACTTCAACGCTAATTTCTTGGTCTGCCATTTCAGTTGGGGGGAAAGGCGTCTGGGAGCGAAGTATTTGGTACCGTCTTTCCCACACTCCTTTCCTCGGCCCGCATTACCACGTCAGTTCTACGACTGCCAGGGTGTTTATTTCAGCCACAAAAGGAGCTGGAAAGCGCTGCGGAACTCGGCGGGGGTGAGGAGGATGGTCCCGGGATCGGCGGGGTCGTGGGCCGGATCGTAGATCTTGACCTTGCTGCCTTCCAGACCCAACATGGCGAAACCGTGGTTTGGGCTCACCTTTGCGTTTCCGGTGTCGTCATACTTCGAGGCCGCAATGCTGGGTCTGGTGGTGGATGCCTTGAACGCCTCGGTAATCACACTGAAAGGCGTGCTGTCGGTGATCGAGGTAACGCCGGGATCAGCGCCGATGATTTTTGCCCAAAAGGCGTTGGCCGTAAGGTTTTTAGCATCAATGTCCTCGTAGCTTCCCATTTGGACGGCCAGGGCTTTTTCGATGATGCTCGCCCAGAGCGACTGCATTGCGGGATCCCGCATGTACCAAGGCGAATAGCCGCGATCGGCATCGTCCGTGTAAAACACGTCGCTCACGTCGATGGGCCCCC
>JASHSC010000063.1 GCA_030036915.1 Terriglobia bacterium | reverse complement strand
ATAGGTCGTCGAGTCCTGCGGCGTGACCGAAGTCGATCCCGAGGCCTGGACCTTGCCCACTCCCGGTTCCAGATCGAGTTCCGTGGCGTTTTGGGATGACCAGCTCAAGGTAACTGAGCTGCCTTTATCGATCGTCCCCGGTTCAGCGGTCAACGTCACGGTAGGAGCCGGCGGTGGCGGTGCCGGGGGTGGCGCGGGCGGCGTGGCAACAGTCTTTTTCTTGCAAGCGCCCGCCAGTATCACAACTCCCAGGATCCCGACGAGAACCGCAAGACTGCGTTTCTTCGTTCGCATGCTTAAATCCTCCTTGAATCGTCAGAAAATTTCGTAATTCCGTGGGTAAATGAAGCTGGTATTCAACATACCTCCGGGCGCCTGCGATTGCGGGCCTGTTTCCCTTTCGGCGCCGGAGGAAGAACAATAGAACGCCGAGATATTATCATTAAATTCGAAAAAAACACAATCTTTCAGGGCCAGAAATATATCACATTGCGAGGATATGGAGTGATAGATTTCGAGCACTCGGCGGCAGGACGGCACGTCGGCAAATCTTCCTTCCACCGTTAATTCGACCAGTTGGCATTCCAGTTTTCACCGGTTGTGGTCAATTGCTTGGGCTCCAGGCCGTTGGCCAGCATCGTCCAGATCTGGCGCGTACCGGAGCGGGTTGATTCGAACGCGATGTGTCGGCCATCCGGCGACCACGTGGGGTGTTCGTTCCGTCCCGCGTCGTGCGTCAACTGCACGATTTTGCCGGTGGCAATTTCCATGACATAGATGTCGTACGTTCCGGTTTCCGAAACCCGCCAGTGGAAGGCCATGAACAGGCCGTTGGGAGACCAGGCGGGAGCACTGGCGTCGCCGCCCACGGCGACCGTGGTCATGCGGCGAAGGTTGGTGCCGTCAGAGGACATGATGTAAATCTGTGGCTGTCCGCTGCGGTCAGAGACAAAGGCGATTTCGTTGCCCGTTTTGGGATTCCAAACGGGGGAAATGTCCACGCTCGGCGAATAAGTGAGGCGTTGCAAATTTCGCCCGTCGACGTCGGAGAGGTAAATCTGTGGATCGCCTCCCATGCTCGAGCAGAACGCTATCTTTTTTCCATCCGGCGACCAGGCCGGAGTGGTGTTGAGCCCTCGATACGAGGGAAAGGGAACACGCCGGCTGGTTTCGAATGAGAAGAGATAGATCTCCGGATTCCCCGACGCGTAGCTGGTATAGGCCAGCTTGGTGTTGTCCGGCGACCATCGCGGCGTTGTGCAAATCGAGCGATAGCTGGTGATGGGGTGCTGATTGAAGCCGTCGTAATCCATTACGTAAATCTCTTCGGAATGGGAGCGGTTGCTAACGAAGGCAATTCGAGTCTCGTTAATTCCCGGAAGACCTCCCCCAACCAGTTTGATGATTTCGTCGGCAAAACGGTGCGCGACCTCGCGAGTGGAAATTTCGTTCAGCGTGGCCACATAACGCTTGGCCAGCACGCTGGGATTCGCCTGGCTTCCCAGGTCAAAGACCCGCCCGGTCATCACCATTTGGGAGTTGACGTCCTCTACCTTGCCGAATACCAGCATCTGTGCGGAGACCGGGGAGCCGCTCCAGGCTTTGAAGTCCACGTCCAGTGGTTCCTCGGGGGTCTTCAATGGGTAGTAGCTCTTGCTGACCATTTCGAAGATGCCGGAGTTCGAGAGATCGTCCCACAAAACCTTGTTGAACTCCGAGGTCAGTGTGACCAATTGCTGGTCCACCGACTTGGGCGGGAAATCCGGCACGGCCAGCTTGATCTTCTGCGCACCCAGGCCCACGCCGGCGTTCACCCAGCCTTCCTGGCTCATTGCCGGGCCCGGGCTGAGCGAGAAAACCACCGCCCCCACCGTGATCAGGAGAAGGCGGACCGCAATTCGAGGAGATTTCATATTTGTGTATGGGCTCCGATTTATTGAGATGCTCTGTGGCTTTCCTTAGATGTCTCGCAATGTGATATATTGACGACTCGCCCGCGCGGGGCATTCTTGCCTCTACTGGCGATGAAAGTCGAAATAAAACTGCACGTTCACACTGCTCCCCGCGTAATCGGGCGGCAGCGCAGGCAGCGGGTTCGACGCCAGAATGGCGCGCAGGCCGGAGCGATCCACTTCCGGAATCCCGCTTCCTTGGGTCATTTCCACGTCCTTGATGCTTCCGTCCCGCTCGATGACAAAACTAAAGTAGACGCGCGGAGCGGTGCTGATATTGGAGCTGATGGTGGATTGCAGCCAGTTGCCGCTGATGCGCCTGCACATTGACGCCACATACCACGCGTACCGCTGTCCGAAATTATTTCCCTCGCCCGCGCTCGCCGCTATATTTCCGCCTTGGGTCACCGACTGCGTGTAGTTCATCTCGGCCTCACCCTGCCCAGGCACGGCGTTATCCGGCGGCGGCTGGGTGGGCTGGGGAATGTGCTTGTTCACCCTTTCAACTTTTTCCGGCTTTATGGCGTCTTTGAACTTGGGGATTTCCTGGGCACCTGGCGGAGGTGGCTGGGGCTTTTCTTGCTCCTCCGGCTTGGCGGGCAAGGGATTCTGTGTGGCGACAGTGCTGGGCGTCTGCAACGCCGGAGTGGGCAGGGGAATTCCCGGCAAGCTGGCCACCGCATCCATGTGTACGGCGCTCTGCAAGCCCCACTCCGTTCCCCTGTTCCCAAAATGCCAGCCCAGCAGAGCGTATGCTGCCATCAGGCCTACGAGAGTGGCGTGCAGAATCGCGGAAACCAGCACCATGCCGCCGAGGCTGTCGCGGCGATCGTCCGGAATTGACAGAACGTGTGCTCCCATCCCTTGACTCTCCAAAACCGGCCTTCAAAAACCAGCTTCCTCCCTGGGTCCTCATTCCCCGCCGCTCTTGGTTTCCAGCGGCTCCGTCACGATATTCAGGTTGTTGATCTTCGCCTGTTTGAGGGCATCCACCACTTTCGCAAAGGCTTCAAAGGTCACCCGCCGGTCGCAGCGGATATAAACCGGAGCCGTCCCTTCTCCTTTGAGCTGGTCCAGGACAATCGCACCCAATTTATTGATATTTACAGAGCTATTGCCAACATAAATATCATTATCCTTGTTGAGGGTGATCACCACCCTCTCCTGGGGAGCGATCTTGACGGTTCGCGTTTTAGGAAGTTCCACCTCAATGCCCGATTGCAGAATCGGTGCGGTGAGCATGAAAATGACCAGCAGCACCAGGACCACATCCACAAAGGGCGTGATGTTGATCTCGGCGAGTGAAGTTTGGGTTTTTCCGCGCGGATTCGTAAAGGCCATGGCTCAATCCACAAAGTATCTTTCCGTCATATTCAGGAACT
>JASHSC010000062.1 GCA_030036915.1 Terriglobia bacterium | reverse complement strand
GCTGTGCGGTTGCATTGCACACCGATTAACTTGAGGGTGATCCAGTTCTGATGATTCCCGCCGTCGTTGCGGAGGAGAGAGGGGTAATCATTCATGTTTAGGATCAGCACGTCGATGTCGCCATCGTTGTCGTAGTCACCAAACGCGCAACCGCGGCTGGAAAAATGCGCGGTTACTCCCGGCCCCATGTCCTTCGAAACGTCTTTGAATTTTCCATTCCCCAGGTTTCGGTAGACGAGCCGAGGGGTAGTAAATTGTAGGTCCAGGTGGTACTCCGGAATTTCCGGGTAAACGTGACCCGTGACCAGGAAGATGTCCGTCCACCCATCGTTGTCGTAGTCCATCATGGCCGTGCCCCAACATACATACTGGGTGTTCACGCCGACACCCGCTACAAAAGTTACGTCGCTGAACGTCCCATCGCCGTTGTTATGGTACAGGTTGGGGGTATCATCGGAAAAATTGGTTTTGAAAATGTCGAGCCAGCCGTCACAGTCGTAGTCGCCTACGCCCACACCCATCCCCGCCTGCTCCTGCCCGTCCTCGCTGTAGGCGCACCCCGCCATAACTGCGACGTCCTCGAAGGTTCCGTCGTGCTTGTTGTGAAACAAAATACTGGGCTCGGAATCGACGGCCACGTAGATATCGGGCCAGCCGTCGTTATCAAAATCGTAGGAGACGGCAGTGATGGAATAGCGCGGGCCCGTCTTCAGGATGCCTGCTTTCTCTGAAACGTTGGTGAAAGTACCGTTCCCGTTGTTGTGGTAGAGAATGTTGCTTCCCCCCGGCAGGCCGCGGGGGCCACACATCACCGGGATACCTTTCCACTGGCAATATCCGGTTTGCCCCGGCACCGGCACTTTCTGAAGGTCCAGATCGATGTAGTTGCACACGAACAGATCAAGGAACCCGTCGCGGTCGAAGTCCAGCCAGGTGCAGCCGGAGCCCCAGCGCACGCGGTCATCCCACAAACCTGCTTTCTTGGTGACATCGGTAAATGTGCCGTCGCCGTTGTTGTGCCACAAAACATTTTGACCCCAATAGGTGCAGAACAGGTCGTCCCAGCCGTCATTGTCGTAGTCACCCACGCAAACACCTGTACCCCACCCGGTACGTCCCAGGCCGGATTTCTCCGTCACATCGGTGAAAGTGCCGTCACGATTGTTGTGGAAGAGGTGCTGGGTGGGAGTCTTGCCGTCGGGATAGGGCTCTTCCCCGGGCAAACGATCACCGTTGGTGAGGTAAATGTCGAGCCAGCCATCCTGGTCGTAGTCGAAGAAAGCCAGCCCGCTACCCTTGGCTTCAATGATGTATTTCTTATGCTTTACTCCACCCCACACGTTGGGAACGTTGAGACCCGCTTCTTTCGCCACATCCACGAAGGTGACAGAGGATGGCGCTTCCGAGACAGTTCCCGTGGCCGCCTGAAGCACGGCAGTTCTTGTCCATCGCCAGAGAGGGGTGCTGAGAGCTTCAAGAATCCCTGACCCTAGAAGGACGGTTGAAGAACCCAGCCAATTACGACGCGAGAGTTTCATATCCTCCTTGTGCCGTCATGGGCAGCCGTCTCCATTATCTATCCCGATTACAACGCCTGCAAACACACCAAACTTGGGGGACGAGAGTTCGAAAGCGGCATTATACGCTGGATTGCTGGAATGAGTGCGAGGCTCCTTCCTTTTTGACCTCTAGCCAGCCACGGCAGGTGTGCGTCATCAGACGCAGTTCACCACTACGTTCGCGGGCGCAAGCCCTTTCGAGGCGGCGTTCAGACGGATGTTACCCGTGCGTCCAGTGGGGCGAAGGATCGCCATACATTTTCCGTGGAATGTTCGGCAGGTGGACTGTCGGAAGCTGGCAACATCTTTAGGATTGGCGCTCCCCGCGGCGGCGAGTTCCCCCACGCCCTCAACGGAGAAGTCGATCGTACGCACCCCATCGGGGATAGGAGCGCCCGCAGCGTCTACAAGCTCAACGGTCACATAGGCCAGATCGTTGCGGCTGGCGCGAATCGTTGAGCGGTCTGCGCTCAGCCGCAGGCCGGCGGGTTTACCCACCGTTTTGAGAGTCTGCGAGGCGAGCAGCTTCCCGTCCTTGAACGCCTCCGCACGCAGTTCACCCGGTGCGTACGGGACGGCGAACTCCACGATTAGCTGAGCCGATTCCGGAACCTGTTTGGTTCCGATCTCGGCGCCATTCAGCAGCAGCCTCACCTGATCGCCGGTCGTATATACCCTCACGTTGAGGGGTATCCCCTCCACACCCGGCCAAGTCCAACTGCGCAGCTCATCCAACCAGCCCCAGGATGCAAGTGTCTCCTTTCGCCCCGAGGGTAGGGGCCGTTGCACAGCCATCTCAAGTGGGCTGCGCCCCCACAGCACGTCTCGATAATAGGACTGGGGTTTCTTGTGGCCCACCGCATCGATATCACCGCAGTAGGAAATGAACCATGGATACTGGGCGCGCCACCACGCGGGCGTTTGCGAGAGCAGCGTATGCCTGATGGCCGACTCGCCAAAGTAATCGATCGCCGTCCAGACGAAGTCGCCCAGCACGTAGCTCAGCCTCTCGGCATGACGCCAACTGTCGTAGGCTTCAATCGGGAATGACTCTGTGCCCATCATCACCCGCTGCGGGAAGCGTTGGTGGTCCAGTTCATATTGCTGCCACTGGTAGTTGTAGCCGCCCACGTCCAGATGAAGAAAAGAAGGATCGTTGGCTTGCCACTCCGGCAGGTTGTGGTCATACGGCCCGTTCACCGCCATGGTGACGGGCCGCACCGGGTCGATGCTTTTCACCGCATCGTGAAGCTGCTTGGCGATGGCGACTCCCTCGGGTGTGTTGCGCTCGTCAATTTCATTCCCGATACTCCAGAAAATCACGCTCGGATGGTTGCGGTCACGTCGCACCATGCTGGTGATGTCGCGTTCCCACCACTCGTGGAAGTAGCGATGGTAATCCTCATCGTCCCCAATCTTGGCGGTAGTCCAGCAGTCAAAGGCTTCGTCGATCACCATCATGCCCAGGCGGTCACAGGCGTCAAGGAATGCCGGCGAGGGAGGGTTGTGACTGGTGCGGATGGCATTAAATCCGTTGGCCTTGAGAATTTCCACGCGGCGCTCTTCCGCGCGGTCTATAGTGGCGGCGCCCAGGATGCCATTGTCGTGGTGAACACAGCCGCCCTTGAGCTTGACCACCGTACTGTTGATGCGCAAACCGTGGTCAACGTCCACTTCAATGCTGCGAATGCCGAAAGTTACTGCGGTTAGGTCCATCCTATTTCCCCTAACCAGAAGCTCGGCTTCCGCGCGATAAAGATGGGGCGTCTCGACGCTCCACAGGCGTGGCGATTGAACATCGAACTGCCGGGTTAGTGTCGAGTGGCCACCCGGCGGCAGGTCAACCGTCGTCTCCCAGGTCTCCACCACTTCACCCTGCGGTTCTAAGACCCGCGTTCTCAGGGCAGCGCTTTGCGAATCGTCGCTGCGATTTTCCACCGGCAGCGAAACTTCCACCGTGGAGATATCGGCAGTCACTTTCGTCGTGGTCACCGCCACGCCCCATAGCGGAAAACGAACTTTGCCCGTGACAGTGAGCCAAACGTGGCGATAGATTCCCGAGCCGGAATACCAGCGGCTGTTCCTCCCGACGTTGCGAACCCGCACGGCAAGGATATTTTCGCCGTCACGCTTCAGGTAGGGCGTTAGATCACAAGCAAAGGACGTATATCCGTAAGGCTGGTGTCCCACATGTTGTCCGTTAAGCCAGACGTCGGCGTTCATATAGATTCCGTCAAAACGGACTTCAGAAACTGCGTTAGCCCCCTCCGCTCCTTCGGCGCGAAAGTGCTTTCTATACCACCCGATCCCACCGACAACCCAGCCCGTCGCTTCTTGTCCGGCACTCAGCGCGACATCAAATGGGCCCACACGGGTTGGCGCGTTTCCCCCAACCCAGATGGTCCCCTCACCCGAAGTTTCTGATGGGGGCGTCAAATCTTCAATGCTCCAATCATGGGGAATATCCAACCTCCGCCACGAGGAGTCGTCAAAGCTGGGCAGTTCAGCGCCGGCAATATCTCCGAGATAAAACAGCCAGTCCTGATCGAATGGTTGATCGCGGCCTGCCCCAAAGACTTTCGGCGAGTGCAACTCCAAGGCGGGCTGGGAACCGAGTTGCTCCTGCGTAGTTGCGCTGTGCGCAGCGAGCAGTGGCGTGGCCGCAGATATGCTAAGGCCAAGCAGCGCTTCCCGCCGGTTGAGTTTATGCGACCCATTTTTTCTTGCCATCGCAGGGCCATCCTTGACAAGAAGGTGCAGTGTATAGGAACGCGATATACCGCAGCGGCGGACGGAAGACGGTTTCGAAGAGCCGTCTAAGTTGGCCACACAGAATAATGCGCATAATCCATGTCCAGGGGCAGGGGTAGCCACGGTCAGGGTTTTTCTGACCGTGGGTTGGCGAGTCGTGGACAAGCCCACGGTCAACCCGCGCTGCGAGTTGACCGTGGCTACCCCGGCGTGCCGCACCATTAAGCGCGTTATTTTGTGTGGCCAACTTAGTAGCTATCCGATTCCTTCACCGTTCCGGGGCTTACCTCTTTGGACGTTTGGTATGGTGTGTTCGCCATATGCAATTCGTTGCTGTGCAGAAAAATATCTCGGCTTTTTGCCCCTTTAACTTGGAGAAAAACTCTCGTTCCCGGCAGGGTCGTCGAATTCACAATGGCAGCGTTTTCCACTTGATCCAAAACCACCGCGGCATTGTCGGATGCTGGTTCGGCCGGGGCGCCGGAAAAACCTTCCAGCTTAAGTCCGCTGACATCCTGGAAGTACATC
>JASHSC010000061.1 GCA_030036915.1 Terriglobia bacterium | reverse complement strand
TCGCCCGCTCGGTGCGCTCTGCCTTGGTGCCCCATTTGGAAATGAGCAGCGGCTCCGACACAATGTCAGAAGCGGTGAATCGGGGATTCGTGGATAACCCACAATCCTGGAAGATCAGATGGACTTGCGTGAATTCGCGCGAATGGTTGGAATATCCACAATGCCTGCCGGCTACCCAGACCTCGCCGGAATCAGGTCGCTCAAGCCCCGCCAGGCACCGCGCCAAAGTCGACTTCCCCGAACCCGAAGCTCCGATCAATGCCAGCGACTGCCCGGCGCGAATCTGGAGGTCAATGCCCCGGAGCGACTCCAATTGCCGCTTACCTCGCCAAGCTCTGCCGCGTGTATACGTCTTGCGCAGATTCACGGCGCGCAGGGTCGGCTCCGGTCCCTCGCCTTGTCGCTGCACGAGATCATTCATATTTGAAACACCACACATCTCGCGACTTCTCAGGATGCGACTCAGCGGGCGCGCGGGCTTCGCACACTTCCATTCGATCGCTGCACCGTGGCGCGAACGCACAACCCATGGGAAGAGCCGCCAGGTTCGGCGGCTCGCCGGGAATGGACGCCAGTGGCCTCACAGCAGATTCCCGCGACAATACATCCAATCCGCATTTCAGCAGCTCTCGTGTGTAGGGATGGAGTGGAGCTCCCAAAACCTCATGAGCGGGCCCTTGCTCAATAATCCGGCCCGCATACATCACCAGGACTCGGTGGGCTATGGGAAAGAGAATTGCAGGAGTGTGCGTAATCAAAATGAGCGCGAGATTGAGCTGCTTCTGAAGAGTGCGCAAGAGCTCGATGATTTCAACTTGAACAACTGCGTCGAGAGCAGTGATGGGCTCATCAGCAATGAGCAGCGCCGGTTGGCAAGCAATCGCCTGGGCGATGACCACGCGCTGCTTTTGCCCGCCACTCAATTGATGGGGAAATGCCTTGTCAATGTCGCAGTCTGCCGTGAACCCCACATGAGCAAGAATACTTTTTGATTCTTTACGCGCTTGCTTGGAACGCATGCCACGGTGTGCGATCAGAATCTCTGCTATTTGCTCGCCGACGCGCCGCACAGGGTTCAGCGCCAGGCTGGGATCCTGATGGATCAGCGAAATCCCCGACCCTCGAATTTTCTGTAACGCGCGTTCACCCAACGCGAGAAGATTAGTTCCCCGAAAGGAAGCCGCACCGTGCTGGACGAATCCGCCCCGCGGAAGCAGGCCGAGTAGTGCCGACGCCAGCGATGTCTTCCCGCAACCCGACTCGCCGAGAATTCCTACCGTCTCACCCGCCGAGATTTCGAACGTAACGCTGTTGACCGCAGTGATCGCTCGTTTAAAACGGTCGCCGTAGCAAACCGTCAGGTCCTCAACCTTGAGCACAACATTCATGGAGCTTCGAAAGTCCAAGGGCGTACTATTTGTAGCACTCGCAAATGCGGTTTCGTTCCCATCGTACAGCAACTTCGGCACACCAGCGCAGGAAATCCAGAGATCTCCCACGACCTCAGTTGGGGGAACTTTTGTTTGGGTTTACCAGGAAGAATTTCGATTTTTTTTACGATGAAGGACGAGGAGGGGCCGAACCGGTTGGAGCAGGAGGGCGGAGGGCAAATTCGGAAGGTGTCAAAAAACTAGTACTGAGATCAAAAACCCCGCTTTACAACCAGATAAGGGAGAAGCGCAAGTTCAACGAGTCCTGGCATGGGGTCCTCGATGCTGAAAACGGATTCGATGTTGAAGCCGACCAATGATCGCAGGTAAGGGAGAATATCCTGGCGGCCACTGAGAATTCCACTAATGCCTGTGGGCAGGTCGGTAATGAGCCTGATCCACCTTACCCCGACGCGGCCTCGACAAACCTCGACCGGCTCGCCTACTTGGTCGAAATAGAGCATCGATGGAAAATCCACACCAGCGCCGGGACCTAACGTGTGATAACCCCAAGTGCGCCCATTGACATCGAGTAATTTGTACTGCTGATCGCGCGGGTCAAGCTTATATTCCAATTCCACAAGTCCGTAGTAGTTGATGCCTTGCAGAAAGCGCTGAGACAATGCCTCCAGAGCCGGGATGTCTACGGTTTCGACATAGGTGCTCGAGCGGCCAAAATCGTGCGGATGTTGGCGGGCCCTCCGAACAACCATGCTCCCCAGTGCCTTGCCCTCCTTGAAAAATGCGCAATAGGCAAATTGCTGGCTTCCGCCTCCCGGAATCAAAGCCTGGACCATCACCTCGCCGGGCCCCACGACCTGCGCCGCGCGCTGAAAAACCTCCCTCAACTCTGCCCGGTTGTTGGCGCTCCAGGCTTTTGCCTTGGTGCTATAGATGAAATGTTCCTTGATGGCAGGCTTGATGACGTACGGGGGTTCGGCGTCAACGCGCTCGAGTTCGGCGACGTCACGAATATACCAAGTGGAAGGAGTAGGAATTCCCAGCTCGTTCGCGCGGCGATAGGTGTTACGTTTATCCCATACCCATTGGGTAGTGTCCCAAACGGGTGTCGGGACACGAAAAAAATCAGTCAGGGTATCACGGTGGCGCGCGATCGCCGCAACCGTCTCGTCGCGAGTCGGATAGAGCACCCAACCCTTGAGATTCAGCCTGTGGCCAATCTCCATAATTTGGGCGACAGTCTCCTTCTCATCGCGAAGACTGCCTACCAGTACATTGTGAGATGCATATTTTGAAAATCTGGAAATGGAGTGCTCATCGTCGATAACGCAGACAGGCACTTTGCGCCGCCCGAGACTACGGACGATTCCCAGACCTTGGTAGTCCCCGCCAAGCACGACTGCGCCGACGGTTTGATTCGACGCTCCCGCCAGAGCGCGGGAGGTAACGGGAGAATTGGCTACAACGGTGGGCATAATAGTCTAAGAGACCTGCGAAGCACCATGCTCCCTTCCCGTGATGGCCCGCAACAACGATCGCGAGGCATAGTGCGACCCGGAAACAAATTGCATCAGCGGTCCGAAACTCCAGACAGCTGGAGCACCCAGGAGATGCAGCCCCGGCACCGAGGATTCGAGCCCCGCCTTAAGGATTGGAAACCCATTTGCCCGACGAATCGATTCGAGAAGCTCCGGCGCAAGAAAACCGTATTTCGAGACATCGATCTTGTACCCAGTGCCAAGGAGAACGTGGTCCACCAGGTTAACGGTGCCGCCGCTCAATTTGATCTGCACCTGCTCACCGGCGAGCGAAGCAGAGACCACAGCACAGCGCAGATGGATAGGCACGTCCTTGAGCCGCTCCACCAGCCAGCGTGCCCCGGCCGGACGCGTGGCGCGCCTTCTGAGCTTGTCCTGGAGCGCACGAGGCAGCCGCCGTACAAGGTCGGGACGCGCCAGAAGCTGGCTGACGGCGGCGGGGCCAACGTCCGTGGGCGCATAGAGCAAATTCCTAACGACCTTCCCCAACCGATGGTGCAGGGCTTTGGAGACGAACCCCTGGAGCCAGTGGATTCGTGAGGCCTTCGCAACGACTTCCACCTCGGCTCCGGCCTCATGAAGCAGCGCCGCGGACTCGAGCGCGCTTTGCCCGCCTCCCACGACCAGAACCCTTTTGCCGACAAATTTGCTGAAGTCACGATGTACCGATGAATGCGTCGCCAACTCCGCTGGAATATGATCAAATTCTACTGGACGCCGGGCAAATAAGGAGATTCCGGCGGCGATTACCACCCGCCGCGCGCACAAAGCCTCGCCATCAGCAAGATGAACACGGAAGCCGGCGGGATCGGTTTCGACATGGACGACCTTGCGCCTGTCAACATCCGGAACCGCCTGGGATTGATACCACAGTCCATAATGAATAAAGTCGCCAAGAGGAACAGGGAGCGTAAAACGGCGGCCAGTTGCCGATTGAAATGCCTCCAGGGTCAACTTCCCCTCCGGATCGGCAATTTGCGTTGCGGTCCAATTGGAACGCAGGAACATACCCACCGGCATATTCTGGCCCCAAAACGACATCGGGTCGCCGAATACCCGGACTTCCAGCCCCTTCACGGTGCGCAGATGGCGAGCGGCCGACAGGCCATAAGGGCCGGCGCCAATAATGACCACGTCGCAGGTCGTCACAGTTGTTCCTTCGCTAATTTGATTTTCCTTCGCCCGCCAGGCTGTATGTAACCGTGTCGCCGGAGAGTGTGGCATAGGCAATGCGGGCGCGTTCTTTTCCAGGGCCCTCCACGCACCACTTGTCTTTGACCTGCACGAGTTCCATCTGGCTCCTTTGCCTCCACCAGCCGGCTACGTCGCGGGGCAGGGCGGTCCAGATGGTACCCTGCTTCCGAAGGGAAGAGAGGTACTCCAGCAAGGCCGCATAGGTTTCCCGGGCACGCTGCTCGATGATGTAGTCCGGATGAACGATGAAGCTGATCAAACCGTTTTCCTTCCGAATTCGTTCGACCTGTTTCTTCCAGAGGCCGAGGGAAAAGTCCTTAAGGATCTGGAAAAGGGTGTAATCCTGCGTGCAGGTTACGGGCAACTCAACGATCTTCCCAATGAAGAATGGCATCACGGTGCAACATCCGCCGCGCTGCGGATCGAGATGCGCAACGTTGGGAAGCGACATGTCATAGGAAAACTCGAATGCACCGAACCAGTCTGCATTGCGGTAGAGGATGCCGGAGCGAAAGCCCTGCGCGCCGAACTCGCGAACGTATTGGTTAATGCGCCTGGCACGACGGAGGAATTCTGAGTGTTCAGCATAAAGGCGGCCATCATGCTTTAGATCGTGAACGTTGACTTCGAATCCCCGGCTGGTAATGCTCTGGAGAAAATCTAGTGGCACGGAATAGCGGTCTTCCGGAACGATCTGAAAGGCACTGTGGATCCCGGCAGCCTCGTCCAAGTCCATCATCCGGCCACAAAAATCCTTTCCCTCCTCGCCCTCAACATCGTGGGTCATGATGGCACAGCTTGAAAAACCCTCCGGCCAGAACCAGATAAAGGGGATTTTTTCAATTCCTTGCGCACGGAGCAACAAGGCGAGTAATTTTTGATGGATTTTGTCGATGGTGGCGTCAATAGGCCAAGCCGGAAAGGGGATTTTTTCCCAGCCCCGCAAGTATATTTTCTGAAGATGTCGCCGGACAGAGGTTCTTAGCAGAGGCCGTAGGGAGTAGTATGCTTTTCGGATGATTTTATTGAAGGCCTTGCCCTCATCTCGAAAGTGGGCTGCGTAACGTTCGTGACGGATATCTTCAACCAATTCCCCGGGGTCGAAGGGCAGTTCAACGCAGTGCGATCCCGCGCGGGCACACTTTAGAGCGTCATGCAGCGACCCCACCGGGCTCTTCGAGGCACCCTCGCAGAGGAGCCGCCCATAACAAATGACGTCCTCCCCAAATCGAAAATATCCGCGGCCTCTATGTAATTGACCAATCGACGCAAACTGCACTTGAGAAGGCGGGCAGCGATAATACTCCCTTAGCGTTTGATTTTGAGAATTCGGATTATTCTGCCAAGTAGAAATTCGTTCCATCTTTCCCTTTTAAGCCGGTGACTTCGAGGGGGTTCTTGAGATGACCAAGTGAACGCACCGAACATCTGGAGTCCTGTAATTTCTAAGCGTTTCGCTTCAGGGTGCGTTTATTACAATCCAATAAGAACAGTCGCCTCCCGGTCATAACGAATTCCATCGGCCGAGTACACCTGCCAATGATCACAAACTGAGCCTGGCACTTATCTGTCAAAACCTGCCGAGGAGCAAATTGCGAATGTGACCATGACTCTGCAGACATATTTCGGTTGCCGTCGCTCAAACCATTTTGCCTCAGCAAATACTTTGGCGAATCTGCCTCGAATACCCTGAGTTGGTCAAGGTTACCGAGGCGATCCCTTGAATCGTCACAAGGATGAAAAAAATGAAGCCGGCAATCAAGCTATTCCGACAGGTGCTCAATCGGGCTTGGTGAGAGAGCTATGCCGCTTCATAGGGTCCCATCAAGATTCAACGCGTTTTGCAATTCTACTCCGTTCTCTGCCGAAAATGCCAAACATTACACAATTGGGTCAGACTTCGGCCCGCGGGAAATCTAACCGAATCGCGTCCCGAGCGTGCCTCAGTTTATTTATCGGTAATGCATGACTTCGCTTAGGACATATTCGGCCAAGAGGCGATCGGCCAGAGCATTGGGGTGATGGTCAGAGGGGCCGAGAATATAAGGCATCCTATTCTCTTTATATCCAGGAAGGATGTCCTCCACAAGTACAAAAGGAATGCCCGCCCGGCGAAATCCCTCGCGCAGCTTCTCATATACATATCGCTGCTGGGGGACATTCTGGTTTGGCCACAAGATTACATGAAACTCAATGCCAGGAAATTGGGCTTTCAGCAGTTCTTGCGAACGACTCACCGCTGCCAGATACAGTTGGATATCGTCGTCAGTGATGCGTTCGCCAGGCGTCGAAAGCATTCGCCAGATGGCTGACTTGTTTAATTGGCCAAGCCCCCTTTTAAGCGCTATGCTCTCGGCGAGTGTCTTTTGGGTCTCAAAATACCCTTTCTACTGTACTGTTCCATCGGAATCCAAAACGTACCGCGGGGCATGGTTCCCCCATGCAACTCTTCCCGCTACCCGCCACACATGATCGGGGATTGCAACGTAGAAGGCATAGCGGGGACCGGTGTCTACGTCGCGACTTACGATGCCATGTTCAATCGCCGCCAACATCTGTGCAGCGCCGTACCCCTCGAAGGCAAAGTTGAAGGTGCGATATCGTCCCTCGGATTGAATTCCCACCTGATATGGCAAAGTTTCATCATCCCTTACGCCTTCGCCGAAAGTGAAGGAACAGCCGAAAAATAATGCCGTCCCCTCCTGGCCGTTTTTCTGGTATGGAGGAGCAATGCGCAGGCCCCCAGGGTCTATAGTGTAGTAGTCATCAAATAGCAACCATCGAGGACCGTGGAAGAATCCTGTAGGGTTGTACTTGAAGACGTGGAACGTCCTCGCTTTGGGAGGCGCCCATCCCAGCACATCATCATGCAGCCAGAAATCCGGAGGAGTGACCGGAGAGGCGTACTCATGAGCAACCAGATATGCCTCACTCGCAGCGAGTAGGCACGACACAATCCCAAGGTTAAGAAGAATAACTCGCGGCCAGGATCCCTCTACGCCGAACATCACGAGGAAGAGCACCACAGCCCATGTCGAGAAGATCCAGAAGAAGGGCACAGGCGCGAACTTAAGCAGAACCACCGAGGCGGTAGCACCGCCAAACAAAAGAGACAAAAGTAAGCGCAGATGGATCGATGACCCCTTTGCGCTTCCATCGCCCGTGGTCACTGCTGATGTGCTGCGACTACTCATCTAACTAACTTCTGATCAGAGCCCGACAATCACCGGATCGTCTCGATCCATACCTCAAACGCTCTTTTGAAGCAAGGTGCTTCGAGGCCTTTTCGCGACAACGGGCACACTGATACGAATAATATTCCCAAAGATCCCTGGATTCGACTCCGCGTTCCGCTCTCTCCCCCTCGTGTTACAGCGATAGCGTCAGTCATATGCTTCGGTGGGGCGATGGGCGTTCAATCGAGTTTGAATTGACCGCGCCAATCCTCTGATTCGGTTAATTTGGGTTGATCTTTCTCGTCGAGAAAATAATTTCCCAGCACAAGATAATCCATCTCGGTTCGCATAAAACACCGATAGGCGTCATCAGGAGTGCACACGATCGGTTCCCCACGCACATTGAAACTGGTGTTCACGATTACGCCATAGCCGGTAAGCTTCTTAAACTCGGTTATCAGTTCCCAGTAGCGCGGGTTCGTTTCGCGGTTCACGCTCTGGATACGCGCAGAATAGTCGATATGAGTAATTGCGGGAAGGTCCGATCGGGCGAAGTAGAGCCGCTCATAAAGGGCCTTTTCGTGATACTTCTCGGGAAGAGGGACTTGCCGCTTCACCTGGACTGGAGTAACCAAGAGCATATACGGGGACCGGCGATCGAGTTCAAAGTACTCCTCGATATCTTCTTCCAGAACCGCGGGCGCAAAGGGTCTGAACCCCTCCCTATACTTGATTTTCAAGTTCATTTTTTTCTGCATTTCGGGATTTCTTGCATCCCCCAAGATACTGCGACCACCCAAGGCCCGTGGCCCGAACTCCATACGCCCCTGAAACCAACCCACGACACTTCCCCCCGCGAGCCTTGCGGCTGTGTCCCTCGCCAGTTCGTGGAAGTCATCATAATGGCGAGCCTTCCCACCGTATTTCTGCAACGTACGCAGAATCTCGCGGTCAGAATACTCTGGTCCGAGATACGATCCCCCCATCCCATCCAAGTGAGAGTTGAGTTGCCGCTCATTTCCGTCATGGATGTGCCATACCGCATAGGCTGCGCCCAGAGCACCACCCGCGTCGCCAGCCGCAGGCTGAATCCACAAATCTTCAAATATCCCGGCTTTCAGGATTTTCCCGTTGGCGACACAATTCAGAGCGACCCCGCCTGCTAACACCAGATACCTGCTGCCGGTAAGCTCTTTCGCCGTCCGTACAAGCCGCAGGACCACCTCTTCAGTTATCTGCTGAATGGCCAGTGCCATATCCATATAAACTTGCGAAATCTCGGATTCGGGCTTGCGTCGCGGCACTCCAAACAGCTTCTGCCACCTGTCTTCCTTAACCATCTTTAGGCCGGTGGCGTACCCAAAGTAGTCCATGTTCAAAACCACGGACCCGTCGCTTCGAATGTCCACCAATTCCGCAAGGACCTTCCTCTTGATGTCGGCGGTCTGCTGCGAATCGGGGTTCCCATATGGCGCGAGGCCCATCAGCTTGTACTCGCCGCTGTTCACCACGAAGCCGGTGTAATAAGTAAAGGCGGAATACAGCAGGCCGACCGAATGTGGAAAGTGCAGCTCTCTGAGAATCTCAATGTCTTTACCCCGCCCATGTCCAATGGTGGTTGTGGCCCACTCTCCCACGCCATCAATTGTCACAATGGCCGCCTCAGAAAAAGGGGAAGGATAAAAGGCGCTTGCCGCGTGGGACAGGTGGTGCTCAGGATAAAAGATGGGGACGTCACCCTCCCCGAGTTCCGCAAGACTCTTTGAGAGCATCCTCGCCATGAACAACTTTTCCTTGAT
>JASHSC010000660.1 GCA_030036915.1 Terriglobia bacterium | reverse complement strand
CAGAAGTGGGATGAGAATTTTTACACGCCGCGCGTGGGCAGCGAGCGCTTCCTTGAGGAAATGCTCAGGCCTGGCACCCTCAACACCGGTAAGCCCATTGATTACGCTTCGGGGTTGGTGGTCACCACCTTCCGGGGCTCGCCGGTGGTCGACCACTCAGGCGCTGACGCCGGTTATCGCAGCGACATGCTGCGGTTTCCGCAGGAGCACTTCACCGTCTCCGTGCTGTGCAACGTGTCCACGGGCAATCCCTCGGGACAGGCACACCGGGTGGCGGAAATTTACCTCGCGGACAAGCTGAAGCCGGAAGTCACCCCGCCCATGGCCAAGCCCATCCAGCTCAACGAAAGGCAGCTCTCAGCCCGCACGGGAGCATACATTAATTCCGATGGGAACCAAATCCTGAAGATCATTTTCAGCAGGGATGGCCGTCTGGCCTCTGTTTCGTTTGGTGATGAGCCGGCCCGCCCCCTGACGCCGCTAGCGGAAAACCGCTTTCGCCTGGGAGACTCCGAGTACGAATTCCGAGGCAGTGCTGACGGCGGCGAGCTGGCGATTACAAGTAGCGGCGAAAAACCGGAGGTTTATAAGAAGATTCCGCCGTTTGACGCCACACGCTCGGACCTGAGCGCTTTTGCCGGAACCTATCGGAGCGCGGAAATCGACGCGCTCTATCGCTTCAAGGTTGAAGATCACAGCCTCGTTCTGCACCGGCTCAACAATGATCCGGACACGCTCCGGATGGAAGGTCCCGATTTGTTCCAGAGCCGTTTGGGGGTGATGCGATTCACCCGTGACTCTTCCAACCGGGTCACTGGGTTCGTGCTGAATTGCGGCCGCGTGCTCAATTTTAAGTTTGAGAAAATCGGCTGATCTTAGGGGCGAGGCGGCATGCTGGTAGCCACCCCCGGCCGTAACCCGCGAGGCGCGACGGGGTGGTGTGCGCCGGCGCATCCCTGAAAGGTTCAATGAATCCTGGATATTCAAAGAATGCCACCCTCATCCTCGCGATCACAATTCTAGCGGCGATGGGCCTGGTGAGAGTGAGATCCACCGGGCATAGATTACTCGCCGGCCCCGCCGATTCCGGCAATATTGAGGCGCGCGGCGACTATGCTGGTGTGGTTTACGCGCTCGAGCCGTTAATTGCACACGAGCTGAAGGAAAAAGGCATTCCTTCAATCGCTGTTGCCCTCGTCGATGACCAGCAGGTTGTTTGGGCGCAGGGTTTCGGCAATGCCGATCCCGATCGCAAGTTTGCGGCCACCGCTTCCACTGTTTATCGCGTCGGCTCGGTTTCCAAACTCTTTACGGACATCGGAATCATGCAGCTTGTGGAGCGCGGAAAGCTCAGTCTGGACGCTCCTGTCCAGACTTACATCCCCGATTTCCATCCCCACAATCCCTATGGCAAGCCCATAACACTGCGCGAGCTGATGTCGCACCGCTCGGGGCTGGTACGTGAGCCGCCCATCGGACACTACTTTGACAACCACGCGCCCGCGCTGGCCGATGTTGTTCATTCCTTGAACGAGACGACACTGGTTTATCCTCCCGGAGCGCACACCAAGTATTCGAACGCCGGAGTCACCGTGGTTGGCTATGTGCTCCAACAGCAAGGCGGCGAGGCTTTTGCACCCTATTTGAAGAAGTCGGTGCTGGAACCCATGGGCCTTCACTCTAGTGGATTCGAACCCACTCCGAACCTGATCGGCCGCGCCGCCAAGGCGGACATGTGGACGTACGATGGCAGGATTTTCCCGGCGCCGACATTCGAGTTGGGCACATCTCCCGCCGGAAGCCTCTACACGACGGTGACGGATCTGGGGCATTTCGAGAGCGTGCTCTTTGCCGGTGGGCGCGGAGCTGGCGGGCAAGTCATCAGCAAGGCGACGTTTGAGCAGATGTGGACTCCGCAGTTCTCCGCCGTTGCTGAGCCAGGCCGCTTCGGCCTGGGATTCGTGCTCGGCAGCTTGGACGGCCATCGCAGAATTGGCCACGATGGCGCGATTTATGGTTTCGCCACCTCGCTCGCCGCGCTGCCTGACGACAAGATTGGCGCGGTGGCGGTCTCCACGCTCGATTGCAGCAATGCCGTGACTGACCACATTGTGGAAGAGGCGCTGCGACTGGCCCTCGCTGCGCGCGAGCACAAGCCGCTGCCCGCGATCGAGCTCACCGCACCCATCGATTCCGCTCAGGCGCGCAAGCTGGCGGGCTACTACGGCAGCGGGCCCGGCGCATTCGAGCTTGATGAGCGGGAGGGAAAGCTCTTCATGCTGCCGCAGAGTGGCGGGTACCAGCGGGAAATCCGCAGCCTGGCGGGCAATCTCGAAGTGGACGATCGGCTGTCCTACGGAATCCCCGTCAACGTAGGCGAGGAGGCCGTGCAGATGGGCTCGAATCGGCAAGCCGCCGTCAGGAAGGTAGCGCCCGCCGCGCCGCAATTGCAGGAATTGGTGGGCGAGTATGGCTGGGACTATGACACGCTTTACGTTTTGGAGAAGGACGGCCACCTTGAGGTTCTGATTGAGTGGTTTGAATACGATCCGCTGAAGCAGGTTTCGCGCGACGTCTTTCAGTTTCCCGACTACGGCTTGTATGACCGCGAGCGCGCCACGTTTGAACGCGACGCGCGCGGCACGGTGACGGGCGTGAAGATCGGCTGGGTGGAATTTAAGCGGCGCGCCGGGGGCAACATCAGCGGCGGGGTGTTTCACGTTCAGCCGTTGAAGCCCATCGATGAGCTGCGCCGCGAGGCTCTGGCCGCGCAGCCTCCCGCCGAGTCCGGAGACTTCCTGAAGCCTGACCTGGTGGAACTGGTGAGGCTCGACCCCACCATCAAGCTGGACATTCGTTACGCCAGCACGCGAAACTTTCTCGGGGCCCCAATGTACCGGCAGGCTCGCGCATTTATGCAGCGCCCCGCCGCGGAAGCCGTGGCCCGGGCAAATCAGAAACTGCGCGGAATTGGACTCGGTCTCTTGATTCACGATGCCTACCGGCCCTGGTACGTTACCAGGATGTTCTGGGACGCCGTGCCCGACGCCGACCATATTTTCGTGGCGAATCCCGCGGAGGGCTCGCGCCATAATCGCGGCTGCGCGGTCGACCTTTCCATGTTTGACCTGAAGACGGGCGGCGCCGTGCCCATGGTCAGTACCTACGACGAGATGACCGAGCGCGCGTTCCCGTTTTATCCCGGCGGAACATCACTCGAGCGCTGGAATCGGGAATTGCTGCGCCATGCGATGGAAGATGAGGGCTTCACGGTCTACGACGACGAGTGGTGGCACTTCGACTATAAGAATTGGAAACGCTATCCAATCCTGAATGTCCAGTTTGAGAAGGTGCAATAGGGAATGCAACTTTGCAGGGTTTCCTGCGCAAGAAACCCTGCAAATTTTGCGCAGGAAACCGTGCAAATCCACAAGCCGTGGTGCGAAAGGGGGGACTCGAACCCCCACCCCTTGCGGGACCAGATCCTAAGTCTGGCGCGTCTGCCAATTCCGCCACTTTCGCAAATTCCTACGCTCATTAATTTCAATAGCTTATCTCGAAATCGATTGTCCAACAATATCTCGGTTCCACCGCTGGTGTGCCTAAGCCGTGAGCAAAGCCCACGAGAGTTG
>JASHSC010000659.1 GCA_030036915.1 Terriglobia bacterium | reverse complement strand
TGCCTCCGTCGCTGGTTCGAGAAATTCATGAATAATGCGGGCTAGCGACTCACCCGAATTCTCCTGGCTTCCCTTTGCGCAAACCCGTAGTAGTAGCGATGGTAGAAGAGCGACGCGAAGGACGGCAGGCCTGTCGCGTTCCAGGTGCGCTGGCCTTTGTCGGGTGGTGAGGGAGGCTCGGGAGGCTTGGGCGGCTGCGACCCCGCTTGCAGGATGCGGATGGCGCCATAATCGGAATGGATGCGAATCATGGGCCCGCCCTTGCCGATCGTACCTTCGATGGAGGGCGAGTCGCCTTCCTTCGTGACTTTCAAACCCGGGCCGGAGAAGTCGCATTCCACTTCACCGTGGCGCGAGGCGGCCTCAATTTGAAAACTCGAGTTGGGTGGCATCGTCAACTCCACCGCGCCGTTCTTCGACTCCACCTCGATATCGTGAGTGGGCGGCGTGGAGGTTTGCAGGGTGATTTGGCTGTTGCTGTCGTCAATCTGCAAGCTGTGCTTGAAATCGTTGATGGTGATGTCCTTCTGGCTGGTCTTGATTTCAAAGGGGCCGTCGACGCCGTTCAGGTCCATCGAGCCCACTTCCATGTCCAGCCGGCCGGAGAGCTTTTGCGCGGTCATGGAAGTGCGCTGCGATTCAAACCGAAAGGTCTGGCCGATGTTGTGGAACTGAAGGTCGCCGCCGTATTCGCCGTTCACCGTAACGGTGTCGGTGACGTCGCCGATTTCGATGTCGTTCCCCCGGCCGTCAAGCTCCACGCTGCCTTTCACACCGCGGACTTCCGTTGATCCGCCCGTCTTGTGAATCTTCACGAGGCCTTCGATATTGGTGGCGCGCACATCGCCGTGCTGGGTGAACAGCGTCTGGTCGCCGTGTACTCCGTCCACGTTGATATCTCCGCGCACGGAAGTGATCTGGTCACTGGTGGCCTGGGGCACGCGCAGGTTCAGGTCCAGCGTGACGCGGTCGCCATCGTCAGGCAGCGAGCGTCGATTGGTGCGCAGCACGTAGTGCCCGCCTTCGTCCACAAGATCGAATTTCAGCCGGTCGGACATTCTTTTTGCCGCACCCTCGTCATCCGCCCGGATCGATTCCTTGACGGTCGCATCGAGCGAAGTCGTGTCCGCGCCGTGAACTTCCACAGGGCCGCGCTGGTCCTCCAATATCAATTGCGATCCTGATTTTAAAGGGTCTGAAAAAGTCTGGTCATAGCTGTAGGAGTTCATGAAGATGTTGGAGATTTCATCGTCGTCAATATGCCATCCCCAGCCCTGCCAGCTCGGATGGAGCACGATCTTGGAGATGATGGTGCCCAGCACTAGAATGAGAACCAGCATTACCACTTCGCTGCCCGAGAAGAGCGGGGGCGCCGTGGTTTCCGGGTGAGTTTGCGACTGCATGTAGTCGATGAGCTTGGAAAGCCCCCAGAAAATGATGAGGAGGGGCCAAAACCGGGCGATGATTCTCCAGGGGTGAACCTCGGGATTGAAATTCTGCCAGAGAAAAATGGCGCCCACGGCAATCAGGGTCAGCGCCCAGAAGATGGATCCTCGACGATAGGTGTAGACGCTCATTTTGATCTCCCGGCGGAAAGGACCGAAACTCGAAACTGGAAATTCGAAACTCGGAATCAGTAATCCAAGTCGCAGTCCTCGCGCTCCCCGCCTAAACCCGCGGCCCTTGCGGCGGGCGTGGCGGCCGGGTTACATCCAACAACATAACGATCCCAATCACCACCAGCAGTGCCGGCCAGGTCTTGTTGATTCCCCAACCCGGCACCAGTTGGTCCAGCAAAAACATGACTCCCAGCACAATCAGCAGGACGGGAAACATCAGCCCGCCCCGCCGATACATTGGTGGTGATGGTGTTCCTCCCATAATTCTTGTTCCGTGCGCTCAGGCCGCCAACCGCGCGAATTCTCATGCCTGTTGGTGAATACGCTGGAGTTCCATCTCCAGTTCCCGCATTTTTTGCTGATGTTCCAATTCCGCCAGGTGGAGCTGCTGGTGCACATCCACTTCCAGGTTGCGAATGCTGGCAAGTTGGGCGATCACCACGATCAGAACGACCATGGCAAAGACGCTGAGGGGAACCATAAACGGTGACATGGATCGTGACCTCCAATCGTTAACGCTCGCGGCTACGCCGCCTGGCTTGCGGCGTTTCGCGCCTTGGTCTTCTCCAATTCGATTTCCAGCTCCTTCATTCGGCGCTGGTGTTCCATTTCCTTCATGCGCAAGTCCTGGTGGAAGAGCAATTCCTTTCCCCGCGCCTTGAACCAGAAGACAATTCCCACCACGGCCACCACCATCGCAGTGCCGCTGATGGCCCCCGCAATTGGAATCCACAAAGGACTGATTTCCATGTTGGTGATCCTCCTTGTACTAATCCGAGGCCGCGCGCCCGCAATCAGGCACTTTTCCCGGCTCGCGCTTTCTCCATCTCCAACTTGGCTTTTTCGATTTCGAGTTCTTTCATCTTTCGTTCGTGTTCCATCTCCTGCTGGCGGAGCCGTTGATGGGCCTCCAATTCCTTCTCCCGCATTTTTTTCATAGAGCCGATGGCCACGATCAGCACGATCATAAGGAAGAGTCCCAGGGGGACAACAAACGGGCTTAGGTGCAACATGGTTCCTCCTGTTACTTCGAATCTTCGTGATTAAAGCCCCTTAGTTATGGAAATGCTGCTTGAACCTTCCACCGAACCCGGTGGTGGGTTGGGCGGAGCCGGCGGTTTGGGCCCACCCATCCTGCGCTGCAACAGCAGGACTCCCGCGGCGATGAGCAGCACAGGCCAAAATCTTCCGATCTGGCCGATGATCGGATATCCGAGATTGTCGAGCAGGAAAAGGGCCCCCAGCACGATGAGCAGCGCGGCGCCAATCGGGGCGTTCAACTTGATTTCGCTTAAACCAAACCATTCCGGAACCGGCTGTCCGCTGACCTTCGCCCTCGCCGTCTGGTAGGAATCGATCACCATATAAAAGTAGAATGCGGCGGCGCCCAATCCAAAAATGGTATCCAGCGGACCGTGAACGCGGTCATCCAGCGCTATGAGCGAACCAAATATCAACACCTGAAGGATGGCCTTGCTGAATTGACCGTTGTAAATGGCCCCCACGCCCGGTATGAAGCCCAAAGCCAGAGCCACGCCCGGGCTCGGCCCTGCTCCCACACTCCCCCAGGGAGGGAGCGAACTATGCAGGCGGGCCGACAGGCAGTTCTCGCAGTAAACCATTCCGCTGACTTCGCGCTTGCAGTCGTTGCAGAGCGCGCGCCCGCATTGGCCGCAGTAGACAGACGCATCGTTGAGAGGGTGGTTGGCGCATTTCATGGGATTATGCTCCTATCCGCACGAGTAAGGACGGCTGGGCTTTCCAGTGCCGGCTCGTTTTGGGCGGCCATCTGGACCATCGGGCCCCCGGCGGTGGCAACCGTTTCGTCATCAGGTACGCTCAGCGAGGAACCGCCTCCCGGCGTCGTGGGTTTGGGAGCTTGTTCCTCCTGATTCTGCGGCTGCCCGCTCAATTGCTGGAATCGCGTTTCAATCTCGTACACTACGCGCAGGTCTTCGTAATACTTTTCGGCACGAAAGAGAGCGAGATGCCCCTGCCGGCTGGCACGGTTAATCCAGGTGCGGGGATTGAGATCCTCGAATCGCAAATGCCGCAAATTCAGCCCGGCGGCATTAACGAGGATTGAAAAAGTAAACACCGTCATGGCAACGGGGTAGGCCACACGCGGTTGCGTGATCAGCCTGAAATATGCGGCGATCTGCTCGCGCCAGGTGGGCCGACGCTCACCCACGGTGGCCAGCAGGATTTTGGAAATCAGCCAGGGCGCGGGCTCCACCTTTTCCGCTGTCCGGCACAACTCCAGCGCGTGGCGCACGTCACCCAGCGTCTCGCGGCAGGGTGCGCAATCGGCCAGATGCGCCTCCACCGCGGCACGGGAAGTGGCCTCCAAAAGCCCTTCCAGGTAATCGCTCGCCAGATTTTCAATCTCCAGGTGCGTCATTGCTCGGTCCCTGCTTCTGCGGGGCCTCTCATACCTTCCATACGCTTAAGAACCCGCGCAAGTTCCAATCGGCCGCGATTTATTCTTGATTTCACAGTCCCCTGGGGAATCCCCAGAACCTGGGAGATTTCCAGGTAGTCGAGGTCGTGCAGATCGCGCAAAACCACCGCCTCGCGCAGATCCGGCGAAAGGCGGTCCAATGCCTGCTGAAGCTGCTCTTTCCACTCCCGCGCCTCCAGATGGCCCACGGGATCGGTGGTGGCGCTGGGCTTTTCCTCCAAAACTTCCAGGTCGTCCTCAATCGATTCTGTCAACCGGTCCTTCTTGGTGCGGCGGTAATGGTCCACCAGATGATTGCGCGCCACTTTGTGCAGCCACGTTGAAAATGAACCCTGTGCGGAGTCAAAAGTTTTCAAGGTTTGAAAGATTTTGATGAAGACCTCTTGTGTCAAATCTTCGGCTTCCTCGGCCCTTCCCGTAAAGCGATAGCACAGGTTATAAATTTTTCGGGTGTAGACCTTAAGCAGATCTTCCCAGGCGGAGTTCTCCCCGGCGAGGCACCGTCGAAGCAATTCCAAGTCCTGGTCCACTGCTCCTCACCTCAGCCGGAACGCCCTGCCGCCTCTCCTGCCAACGCCGGCCGACAAAGCGCGAAACTGATGGGGCGGAATTGTAGCAGATGCGGACGCGTGGGGACATGGCGTGGAGTTTGGAGCGCGGCCATTGCCGATGAAGAGCTCGCACCACAGAGCACACAGAGGTTCACAGAGAAGCTCTTCTCTGTGAACCTCTGTGTGCTCTGTGGTGAAGCCCGACAATGCTTCCGGCATGGCCGTGCTGTGGCGCAACGCCTGTGAATGTCAGAGCTGGTTATTCAACTTAAATAATTGAAACAGAGTTTCGGCCGGCATTAGTCTTGCAATTTGCTGAAGCGTGGACCTAGCCCAGGCTGGATCGACGGTACGGCGGCCGGAGACTGTCGCTACAGACTTGGGGTGGACAGGATGATGGTGCAGAGTTAAAATCTCAGATACCACCAAGGTTTAGGTGGATTTGAGTAAGCCATTTGGGTATAGTCTAGCTTGGGAGATTTTCCGGAAAGTCTTCAGGGGGCCAGCTTGAGAACCAAGTCACTTTTTCTTATCCTCTTCATTTCCTTCTTCTGCTTATTCATCGCCAAGGAAACTCCTTCCGCAACCCCACCGCAAACCGCAACCAAGCCGGTGGATTTCAATCGCGAGATTCGGCCGATTTTGTCAGATACCTGCTTCAAGTGCCACGGCCCGGACGCGCAGCAGCGCCAGGCGAATCTGCGCCTGGACGAGACGGAGGGCCTGTTCACCGACCGCGGCGGTTATCGCATCATCGTGCCCGGCAACGCTGCGCAAAGCAGGCTCTACCAGAAAATCAGTTCCACCGACGCATCGGTCCACATGCCGCCATCCTATTCCGGCCGGACGATAACGCCGAAACAGGTCGAGTTGATCAAGGAATGGATCGACCAGGGCGCAAAATGGGAAATGCTTTGGTCGTTCGTTGTTCCCAAGCGCCCGCCGGTGCCTGAAGTAAAGGAAAAAGACTGGCCGCGGAATCCCATCGACAATTTTGTGCTGGCAAAACTCGAGTCAGAGGGCTTGAACCATTCCCCCGAGGCGGACAAGGCCACGCTTCTGCGCCGAGTCTATTTCGACCTCACCGGCCTGCCCCCCACGCCGGCGGAAATTGACGCCTTCGTTGCCGACAAATCCCCAGACGCCTACGAGAAGCGCGTTGACCAGCTTCTGGCCTCACCCCATTATGGCGAAGCGATGGCCATGCCTTGGCTCGATGTGGCCCGCTACGCCGATACGCACGGCTATCACATTGACTCCGCGCGCGACATGTGGGCCTGGCGCGATTGGGTGATCAAGGCTTTCAACGAAAATCTGCCGTACGATCAGTTCATCATCCAGCAAGTCGCCGGCGACCTTCTTCCCGACGCCACCATGGACGATAAAATCGCCTCGGGCTTCAATCGCAACCACATGATTACGCTGGAGGGCGGCGCCATCCCCGAGGAATATCACGTTGAATACGTGGTTGACCGCGTCAGCACCACTTCCACCGCCTTTCTGGGCCTCACCATGGGGTGTGCCCGCTGCCACGATCACAAATACGATCCCATTACCCAGAAGGATTTTTATCGCTTCTTTGCGTTTTTCAACACGGTTCCCGAGAAGGGGCTGGATGGCTTCAACGGCAACGCCGTTCCGGTTCTGCCCATGCCCTCCCATGACCAGTCGCAGGAGCAGGCGGAGTTGAACACGAAGATCGCCAACACCCTGGCGGCCCTGCCGGAGAAGGACATCATCGCGCAGCGGAACGAATGGCAGAAAACCGCACTCGCCTCGCTGCCTGAGCCGCCCCAGAACGGCCTGATCGCTTATTACCCACTCGATTCGGATCTTGCTGATGCCTCCGGTTCTCACCACGACGGGAAAACCGTTCACGGCGAGGTGGGCTTCGATGAGGCGGCGGTGGGTAAGGGAGCAGTTTTCACACCGGAAACGCAAGTGTCATTCGGCGACGCCGGCAAATTTGAGCGAAGCAGGCCCTTTACTATTGCCTTCTGGCAAAGGCCTCCTGGCAACACTGACGTCAAAATCATGTTGAAGCGCACGCCGGGGGACAATTGGCAAGGCTGGGAAATTGCTGATGACAAGCCCACTTTTTCCGTGCGGCGCAAGCCTCAAGTTCATCTCATCTTCCGCATGGCCAACCGCTGGCCGGACAGCGCCATTGAGATCCAATCCAAAGATCTGCTGCCCATCGACCAGATGCAACACTTGCTGATCGAGTATAACGGCTCAGGAAGAGCCTCAGGAATCTCCCTGTTCATTGACGGCAAACTCATCGCGACAACGATCCTGAAGGATCAACTGCGCGGTAATTTCAGCACCACTGCGCCGCTTCAGGTGGGCGACAAAACCCTCGGAACGCCCTACGAAGGCCGCATCGACGATTTGAGGATTTACGATCGGAAGGTGAGCGATTCCGACATTCACCAAATGGTGGTCAACATGCCCGGTCGCGGGCTGTTGCTCGCCCTCGACGGGCGGCCGGGCAAGGACTTCGCCGCGCTGCAACCCGAAAAGCCTTCCACCCAGGATGTCCAGATTGGTGAGCCGGCCAAGGCTCTGAGCAAGGAACAGATTGAGAAGAATCTGGAGAATGAACGGCAGACCCGGCTGACAGAATACTTCCTCGAACACGGCGCTGCGGAGAAGGAGCGGCAGCTTTACGCGCAACTGAAGGATTTGCGCGAGGAAAAGGCAAAGCTCGAGGAAGAAATTCCCACGGTCATGATTATGGCGGAGATGAAGAAGCCGCGCGATACGTATGTGCTGGGCCGTGGGCAGTACGACAACCCAAAGGAGGAAGTGACGGCTGGAACTCCGGCGTTTCTGCCTCCCATGGCTCCGGGGCTGCCCATGAATCGCCTGGGGCTTGCTAAGTGGATTGTCAGTCCCACGAATCCTCTCACGGCGCGCGTGGCGGTAAACCGCTTCTGGCAGCAGTATTTCGGTGTCGGCATCGTCAAGACCTCCGAGGATTTCGGATCGCAGGGTGAGATGCCCAGCAATCAGAAGCTTATCGATTGGCTGGCTACGGAATTCGTGCGCACGGGATGGAACGTCAAGGCGATGCAGCGGCTGATCGTGACATCCGCGACCTATCGCCAGTCTTCGGTGGAGACTCCGGAGATGAGGGAGCGTGACCCAGAGAATCGCCTGCTGGCGCGCGGCCCGCGATTCCGCCTGCCCGCAGAGGAGATCCGCGATAACGCGCTGGCCGTCAGCGGCTTGCTCGATTACCGCATCGGCGGGCCGAGCGTGTTCCCCTATCAGCCCAAAGGCCTGTGGGAAGAGATGGCGTTTGGCGCGGGGTATAGCGCGCAAACATACACCGAATCCACCGGCAGGGACCTCTATCGGCGCAGCATGTACACGTTCTGGAAGCGAACCGTGCCGCCACCCGCGCTCGTCACCTTTGACGCGCCGGACCGCGAGAAATGCACGGCGCGCCGCACCGTTACCGACACGCCTCTTCAGGCCCTGGTGCTGATGAATGACCCGACTTACGTGGAAGCCGCGCGCTTTCTTGCCGCGCGCATGATGACTCAGGGCGGCAAGACTGCGGCCGCGCGAGTCGATTTCGGCTTCCGTCTGGCCACGGGCCGCACTCCCGATGCCCAGGAGCACGCCATTCTGGTGGACGAGGCTCAGGAATCAGTGGCCGATTACCGCGCGCACGCCGACCAGGCGTCGGAACTGCTCAGCGTCGGCGCTACCACGAGCAACCCGAAGCTGAACCCCAAGGAACTCGCCGCTTGGACGACCGTGGCCAGCATTATTCTGAATTTGGATGAAACGATTACGAAGGAGTAGTTTGTAGCGGCGGTCTATGACCGCCGTCCGTAAATTGATAACGACTGTCTTGCTTTGGTGGAACAGCCGTAAGGTAAACAATAACGGCGGTCGGAGACCGCCGCTACAGCAAGAAAAATCATATTTATAGGATGTGCATTCTTATGGACCCTGAAATTACTTCGCCACATGAACTTGCACTACGAATGACCCGTCGCCATTTTTTCCGCCGGAGCACCGCGGGCGTTGCCCTGGGAATTCCGGCGCTTGCTTCGTTGCTCAGTCGTGAGGGCTATGCCGTGCCCGAAGCCGGCGGATTCGACCCCAAAACCGGAGGGCTGCTGGGCTTCCCCAATTTCGCGCCCACGGCGAAGCGCGTCATTTACCTGCACCAGTCGGGGGCGCCGTCCCAGCTCGATTTGTATGACTACAAACCCAACCTGGTGAAATGGAAGGGCACCGATCTGCCGGATTCCGTGCGCAAAGGCCAGCGCATTACCGGCATGACTTCCGGCCAATCGACGCTGCCGGTGACGCCCTCGATTTTCAAGTTTCACCCGGCAGGCAGCTCCGGCGTGGAGCTGAGTGAATTGCTCCCGCACACGGCCAAAATCGTGGACGACATCACGATCATCAAGACCACCTACACTGAGGCGATCAACCACGACCCGGCCATCACTTTCATTCAAACGGGCGCTCAGCAACCGGGCCGCCCCAGCATGGGATCGTGGGTAAGCTATGGTTTGGGCAGCGAAAACCAGAACCTTCCCGCCTTCGTCGTCCTGATTTCCCAGGCCAACGCCCTGAATATTGATCAGCCGCTGTTTTCGCGACTGTGGGGCAATGGCTTTCTGCCTTCCAAGTATCAGGGAGTGAAGTTTC
>JASHSC010000658.1 GCA_030036915.1 Terriglobia bacterium | reverse complement strand
TCAGCGTGGCCCTTTTTGACGCTGTCTGGTCGACTAATCCGAATCAGCTTTTCCACACCACGAGCGTATTCCGGGACGGCACTGCTGCCGGGAAATAGCTCACCGATCAATGCTGCGAATCGAGACCTCTTCGCTGATTCATTGGGGAGGCTCTTGACCTCTTGAAGGTAGGCCCGAAGAGTTTCTCTGGTTCGTTGCTCCAACGTCTCCGGCATGACTGGGAGACTCCTTGTGACCTTAATGCTTTTCGTGGGGTGGTATGACCTGCCCCCGTTCCCTGGTCCAGATAATGAAAAAAGCGTCAGCCACTCCTCCCGGGAGATTCGACGGATAGTAATTGTACACCCGACAAATGCTGCCTGAAGCGGAGCCCAGTTGTAGTGTGGGCGCGGGTCACCGCACCGCTGAAGCTAGATGAACCCCTTCCGGGGTTGCGTTTCCTTCCCCACTTCCCAATAATGGAGTTATGCTCACAGGGCGGAACGATTGCCGGATGGCGCTTGTGAGGTTCGGGCAATGATCAGTACGGCGCAAAGTGCAGCGAAGTCGAAGCCGGATTATTCCCAGGGCAAGCAACTGGCGCAGCAGATTTTTCATGAGACGCTCGCGGCCATCGATGTTGGCCATGCCATGCAGGCCAAGCTGAAATTTGAAGATGGCGTGCTTCTGGCCGGCGAGGGCGTTTATCCGCTCACTCGCCCGCCGCGCGTGGTGGCGTTCGGCAAGGCCGCCAATCGAATGGCCGCCGTGCTGGATGAAATTCTGGCTGGGGGAATCGAAGCGGGAGTCTCCGTTTCGCCGGCCGCGGCTCCCAGGAAGCTCGCGAACTTTCAATATTTTGTCGGCGGGCATCCGTTTCCCAACACTGCCAGTCTCGAGGGCGCGCGCGCCGCAATCAACTTGGTCTCCCATCTGCGGCGTGAGGATACCGTTATCTTCCTGGTTTCGGGTGGCGGCTCGGCGATCCTCGCTTTGCCCATGGATGCCGCCGTTACGCTCGCCGATTTGATTGAATTCAACCGCGCGATGGTGACCTCGCACCTTCCCATCGAGCAGATCAACGTTTTGCGCAAGCACCTTTCCGCGGTCAAGGGCGGCCGGCTGGCCGAATGCGCTTACCCGGCGCGGCAAGTGACGATTTTTATCTCCGACGTGCCTGACGATCTGCCCTCCATGGTGGCTTCCGGACCGACCATGCCGGACGAGTCCACCACCGAGCAGGCTTATGAGCTGGTGGAGCAAAACAATCTGATACAAAAATTCCCTGCCAGCATTCGAGCCTATTTTGAGCATCGCGAGCTGCCCGAAACTCCCAAGCCGGGCGACCCGCGTTTTGCCAATTCGCACTATTTTCCGCTGCTCTCGAACCGCGACGCGGTGGAAGCGGCATTGACGGCGGCGCAGAAACTGGGCTTTGCTGCGGAGAAGGACACCGGGCCCTGGGACGCAGGCTATCAGGAAGTGGTGAACTCAAACGTCGCTGGGCTGGACAAATTGTCCAAGAAATTTAAAGGACAACCCGTCTGCCTTGTGGTGGGCGGCGAAGTGACCTGTCCTGTTACAGGGCCTGGAGTTGGAGGGCGTAACCAGTCCTATGCGCTGTTTGCGGCACTTCGTGTCGGAGGGCGGCGCCGCGTCGTCCTAAGCGCGGGCACCGACGGACGCGACGGCAACAGTCCTACCAGCGGGGCCGTCGCCGACGGGCAAACCGTCTCGCGCGCGCATGGACGCGGACTCGATCCTGCTGCCTACCTCGCCGCGAGCGACTCCTATTCTTTTTTCCGCACGCTCGGCGATACGCTCGACATCGGATTCACGGATAATAATGTTCGCGACGTGCGCATCTGGCTCGACTTCGGAAGTTAAGAGGAGATATTTATGTCGGAACCCCTCGGCTTTATCGGACTCGGAATTATGGGCCAGCCCATGGCCTTGAACCTGGCGAAGGCTGGCCACAAGCTCGCCGTCTACAATCGCACGCCGGGGAAAACCGCGGCGCTGGAGGCAGCGGGCGCGCGCGTGGCGGATTCACCTGCGGACGCTGCGCGCGATGCGAACGTGATCATCATGATTGTGAGCGATTCGGCCGCGGTGGAAAGCGTGGTGACGAGCAAGGGGGGAATTCTCGAAACCTTGCGCTCAGGGACAATCATCATCGATTCCAGCACCATCAGCCCCACCGTGAGCCGCAAGATGGCCTGCATGGTCGCGGGCAAGGGAGCGAGCTGGCTTGACGCGGCGGTCACGGGATCAAAGCATGGCGCCGAAAAAGGCGAGCTGACCTTCATGATCGGCGGCGACCGCGAGACCTTCGACCGCGCCATGCCCATCCTGAAAATTATGGGGAAGAAGCACATCTATTGCGGCTCGCACGGATTGGGGCTTTCGGCGAAGCTCGCGCAAAACACAATTCAGGCAACGATGGTCGAAGTCTTCTGCGAGGGCTTCGTACTCGCCACCAAGGCAGGTGTGAAGCCGGAGACGATGCTCGAGATCATCCAGGCTAGCATGGCGCGCGCGGGAATCACTGACTTCAAGGCGCCGTTCATTTTTAAAGGTGATTTCACTCCTTACTTCCCTCTTAAGCTCATGCACAAGGATTTGGAATTGGCCGCGGAAGCCGGTTACGCGCAGGGCGTGCCTATGCCGGTGCTCGCGGCGGCGAAGGAGGTCTACATGGCCGCCAAGGCGCAGGGCAAAGGCGATCAGGACTACGCGGCCGTAGTGACTTTTCTTGAAGAGCTCGCGGGGGTGAAGGTTCGAACTTAGAGAAGCATATTCCCAACCATCTGTTCTCACATTCTTTTGTCAACTGTAGAAATCTTGACGGTTTTCACGCTCCACAGTGCAGGTTTCCAATGTATGCTGTGACCCGCAAGAAAATTCCAGTCGCCCAAGCGAAGCTTGCAAGAGGGAAAAATGAAAACCACACGCAGAGTTTTCCTCCGCGACATCAGCAAGGCCGGGGCGTGCATCGGCTTCAGCGATACCGTTGCAGCCTGGGCGCAAAAGGACGCGGCCGGACGCCCTCCTTCCGGCTCGCCGGCGCAACTCTCCGACCTTAAAGCCGGCTGGTTGGACCTTGCTCGCACTTTCCGCCCACACACGCGGTGGTGGTGGCCGGGAAGCGCCGTCACGCGGGAGGGAATCACCTGGCAATTGCAGCAAATGCGCGAGCAGGGAATGGGCGGAGTGGAAATTATGGTTCCCTGGAAGATGTATGCGGAAGGGAACATTCCGTACCTGTCTGCCGAGTGGCTCCAGATGGTGCGTCACGCGATTTCTACAGCCGAGGAATTGGATTTGGAAGTAGCCATAACCTTCTCCCCGGGTTGGAGCTTCGGCGGATTCTGGGTTCCTCCGACCGAGAGGAGCAAAGTGCTCACGCGTGGCTGGGTGAAGGTCAGCGGCCCCAGGACTTTTGATGACGAGCTTCCACTTCCGGCGCCAGCAAGCGGAGCAGCGCCCAAGGTGTTCGCATCGGACGCTCCGGACGAAAATTCCGTGGTCGCGGTGGTGGCGGGAAAAGTTTCGAGCCAAGGGCTGGACGGCGCAACGCTCATCGACCTGACCCGCGGACTTCAAGATGGCCGCCTGAAATGGCAAGTGCCCGAGGGCGACTGGCTGGTGATGGCCTTTCGACTGAAGTACACGGGTCAGGTTTGCCAGACCACCGCAAATTTCGAGCAGCCTCAGTGGGTGCTGGATCACCTCAGCAAAAATGCCGTGAGGAATTACTGCAATTACCTGGGCGGAACGTTTTACCAAGCCTTCGGCGAGGAATTCGGCAAAACCGTGGACACGATGTTCTGTGACAGCTTCGAGATCATGTGCCTGGCGGATTCGCTGTTGTGGAGCAACGATGCGCTGGAGCGGTTTGCAACCTACAAAGGCTATGACCTGGCGCCCTATCTGCCCGCTCTTTGGTGGGAGATTGGCCCGTTGACGCCCAAGATTCGCTACGACGTGGGCGATTTCCTGAGCTGGCTGGGCCTGGACACGCTCTTCAAGACTTTTGGCGATTGGTGTGCCGACCACAACACGCAGGCCAGAATTCAGCCGCACTACCGCTTCACGGAAGAAATTGTCGAGGGCGCGGGCAGTACGGCGCGCCCGGAGATGGAAGTATCCACCATGCGCTTCGCCGTGGTGCCTGACCCGCGGAAGGCCATCGCGTCCGGGGCGCACCTTTATGGCCGCGAGATCGTATCCGCCGAGGCTTACACTTTCACGCATCGCGAGCGCTATCTGACCACCTTGGGGGATATGAAGCTCGTCACGGATTCTTTCCTGCGCGACGGCGTGACCCAGTTTTACAATCACGGATATATCTACTCGCCCGAAATGCACGTGGCTCCGTCCCGCGACATGCCCTGGGCCAACCGCATCAGCCATTGGAACACCTGGTGGAAGTATTATCATCACCTGACGGAATACGTGAGCCGCTGCTGCTACTTGCTGCGGCAGGGAACCTTCGTCGCAGATGTCCTAGTCTACTCTCCCCAGGCCACCGTTTGGTCGAAGCAGGCGTTGTTCGGGAATTCGCGCCGCAATCTTCCCTATGGCGACCTGCCAAAAACGCTGGTGGCGAACGGGTACGATTTCGACATTGTGAACGACGATGTCCTTCAGAACCGGGCGCGTGCGGAGAGCGGGTTGATCAGGGTCCGCGATCTCTCCTATCGCTTCTTGATATTGCCCAAGACCACTTCACTGCCTGTGGCAACTCTCGAATTCATGCGCCGATTTGCCATGGCGGGCGGAATCATTATTGCGCTCGATGAGCTGCCGGAATCTTCCGTGGGGATCGCGAATTATGAGCAGAACGATCGAAGAGTGCAGGAGCTGACTCAGGAATTGTTCGGAGCTGACGGCAAGGGCCGGACCCTGCCCGAAGGCGGGCACACTTACTTTTTGCCGGACTATAAAATCGTCGAATCCCCGTTAGATCCTATGGTGCAACCGCCGTTCGCACCCACGCCGCCCCTGGAGGGTGGGCGCGAGGAGCTGATCGAAATCCTGCGGCGGCATCTGCAACCGGATTTTGCCCTGGAGGGAAACCGCCAGAGTGACGGGTTGACTTTTATTCACCGGCGAGTGGATGAAAACGAAATTTATTTCGTCAACAACCATCAACCCTTCGAGAGCCGGACGGCGGTCACCTTCCGCGTGGCGGGAAAAGTCCCGGAGGAATGGAATCCCATGACCGGCCGGATTCAGCCCTTATGGCACTACCGGCCTCACGAGTCCGGCGTAGAGGTTCCGCTCAACTTGTCAGCCTATGGCTCAACTCTGCTGCTGTTCAAGCCCGGCCCCGCAGATGTTTTTGTGAATGAGACCAACCTGGAAAAGGTGCTGCATGTGGATTTGCGCCAGGTGGTGGGCATGACGAGTGAGAATGGAACCGTCCGCGCCTCGGTGATCCAGGGCGGAAAGAGCCAAAGCACATCGGCGAGCGTCTCCGGCCTGCCCAAACCTTTTGAAATTAGCGGAGCGTGGAATCTGGTCCTCGAGGGATATGAATTCCCAAAGCTCGAGACAACCACCTCCAGTTTGCGTTCGTGGACGGAGGACGCGCGGACAGAACATTTTTCGGGGACGGGTCAGTATGACATCGACTTCGAGCTTCCCGAGGATTACTTAGCCGAAGGCAATGAGCTGATTCTGGATTTGGGCGCGGTGGGATGCGTCGCGGAAGTTCGAATGAACGGTAATGACGCGGGCGTTGCCTGGATGCAGCCCTATCGGCTTCCGGTGACGGAGTCCCTGCTGCGTGGCCGCAACCACCTGACAGTTTGGGTGACCAATACTTTGATTAATTTCGTGGCGGGCCTGAGCAAGCTTCCCGATGTCCCCGAAGATCTGATTCCGCACTATGGACCGACCGCCCACCTCTACAAGGAGGGCGCGGCAGAATGGGAAAATCACGAGAAGGGTTATCATCCCCTGCCTCCGTCGGGATTAATTGGCCCAGTGCGCATCACCGCCCAACGGAAAGTGGCGCTAGCGCGATAAATCCGGTCGAAAACTCAGCCATTCCCCCCACACCGTTGCTTCCTAATCTTCTACCCCTAGAGTTTCGATAGCTTTCCATTGCCGTCAAATCGTCGGGTATTTGCCGATGGGCATTTCAGGTTATCACCGGATTGTCTCCACCTTGCGCATCAGCTAAAAACAATTTGATGCGTTATCACCCGTCGGGCAACAAGCGCCGGGCCTTGCGAAAGACGGGCGGGTTCGCTCCTGGAGAGGACTTCGCCGCTCAACGTTTCGATCAGGGCAAAGCCGGGTGATTGCCATTCGCAGGTAATCTTTTTGATTGACTAACACTGCAAGCTTCCTCCAAGCGTCGGGTTCGAAGTTGAACGAAAAGTTTTGAGGCGAGGCTGAAATGCGCGCGAGAGTTTAGGCCTAAGAAGGCACCATCCATAACGCCCTCTCACCCTCCCCCCTTTATCTATCCGCTATCTATCCGCAGACGGAGTCCCAAGGAGGCGATCGTCATGCAACAAGCTCGTTCTCCCTTCAGAGTCAGAGTTCTTGTGGTCGGGTTGCTTTTCGCTCTTTATGCGGCGGCCAACGCCGCCGGGCAATACAGCGCGTCCATCCAGGGCACGGTCAGCGACCAGTCCGGAGCGGTGGTGTCCGGCGCAAAAGTCACGGTCACGAATGATGAGACCCAGGTGAAGCAGCACGTGACCACCAGCAAAGAAGGCTTCTACAGTGTCACGGCCCTGCCGCCCGGCGTTTACACCGTCAGGGTGGAATTCACGGGATTCGCTCCCGCCGAGTATACCAACGTGCAGATCACTGCGGAAAACACCACCGGGCTGAACATCACTCTGCACCCGGCGACGCAGCAACAGCAAGTTATGGTCACAGCACAAACTTCTCCTTCACTGCAAACGGAGAACGCCGTGCTTTCCGGCACCATCAGTTCGCAGGAAGTGCTCGACCTGCCGCAATATGGACGCGACCCCTATGAATTGCTGCGCCTCACGCCGGGAGTTTTCGGGGACTCCTCGCGGTCGAACAACGGCAATTCCAATCTCCTGCCCAACACGGCGGGGCCGGGCGGATCCGCTTACTCGATCTTCCAAACGGAAAACATGGTGCAGATTTCTTCTGATGGCCAGCGAATTTCCGACAACAATTTTCTGCTCGACGGCGTGAGCGCCAACAGCCTGACGTGGGGCGGCGCCGCCGTGGTAACGCCCAACCAGGAATCGGTGAAAGAGATGCAGGTGGTAACCAACGGCTATTCCGCCGAATACGGACGCAACTCCGGCGCCATCGTTCAAGTGGTTTCGCAGACGGGCACGAACCACATCCACGGAAGTGCATTCTTCAAATACGACGACCCCGGCCTGAACGCTTACAACGACTATAACGGCCTCGGGAATCCGACGGAGCGCGTGAACGATGCTACGCGCCAATTCGGCGGCAGCTTTGGGGGACCGATAAAAAAGGACAAGCTGTTTTACTTCTTCTCCTACGAGGGCATGCGCGAAAACGTGGGAAATTTCGCGGACGAGTATGTCCTGACGCCGCAGTTTGTCCAACAGGTCATCTCCATGCGCCCGAATGGAGTGAGCGCGAAGATTCTTCAAAACCCTGGCTACGCCCCGCGCGTCGTTTCACTGCTTC
>JASHSC010000657.1 GCA_030036915.1 Terriglobia bacterium | reverse complement strand
TTTCCGGCACAGCCCTTTCCGCGGCGGGCGCGGATGGTACAGCGATGACCCGCTTCCTGGCTCTGTCGGTTTCACCCACGGCAGCTCCCGGGGCAGGGCTCAGCACGACGGTTACTTACACGATGACCATCAAGTAAGCTGTGCTTCTGCGCGTGGTCATGAAGTAGCTGAATTTTTGTTCCACGTAATCTTCGACGGTGAAGTTGAGATAACCCCCTCATCCCCAGCCCAAGGGGAAGAGGGGGAGCTGGGATGAATTCACTGTCGCGCCCCTGAAAGCCCGATTTCTGGACCCCGCTAGACTCTAAAGAACCCTGGAAATCGAGAGGGGTGGCCCGCTCGCAAGAACGGGTTTTCGTCTGCCGAAAAGCAACTCGGCGGGGTCGGCTGAGGCCCACATTTTAATGAGCACGAACGATTTCAATGTCGAAAGCTCGAGGAGGCGGGTTCTGGGAAGCGCAATGCCGATGGTGCGTTCACTCTTTAAAATGCGCTTCTTTGTTCCCGCCTTTCTGGTTTTGGTGATCACGATGATTGCGGGCCGGGCTGCAGGGCAGACGAGTTTTAGCATTCTTCAGTCGCCTGGGGGAATCTCCTTCACAAAAGTGGGCAGCGCTTACGAGACTACTTTTGGAGACATGAACGCTTTGGGTGTGGGAACTCCGCAGAGCGGCTTGACAGTTTCCGCGCTCAGCAACGGCGCGCTCTATTTCAGCGAGTACGAAGTGCAGTTTACGGGGCTTGCTCTCGGAAATGCCGAACTCACGGCTTATGTGAGCACCAATTTCGCCCACCCTGCGGCGCAGATTATCGAAAACTGCCCGAGCGCTTCAGCCTGCACCAGCTCGGCGGGATATTCCGCAATGTCCACGGCCTCCGGGTCTCCCAGCACAGTGATTGCGTCGATGGGCAACTCAACGGCCACCGTAGGGATTGGGATTTTTCTGCCGGACAATGACGGTGCCAGCGCATTTACGGGGACCGATAACTCTGCGGTGGTCACCTTCACATTGACAAACCTGACCTTTGGGATTGCACTTGCCACGGCCACGATGACATTTACTCTGACCCCGGCCAACACCGTTCAGGACGCGGTCTCGCTGGCTCTGGCCACCGCCCCGAGCGGACTGACCGTGAGTGGAACGGCCTCTCCCTATACCATGGCTTTCGGTAACGTGAATGGCCTGGGAGTGGGCGCGACGGTTCCCACGGTGGCAGCCGCCGGGGGCATCATTTACGCCACGCCTTATTACCTCGAGCCGGCATTTTCGGATTTCACTTCCACGGTCGCGGACCTGGAAGTGTATGCCAGCACGAATTTCGCGCATCCCACGCTGCTGCAACTGGACGATTCGGCGGCCGCGGCAGGGCCTTACAACGCGATTTCAACTACGGTGGGAACGCAAACCGTGATGACCACCACGGCCGCCGACCGAAGCACGATCACGCGATATCTGGGACTGTTCGTCTCACTGAACAATACGGCGACTCCCTTTTTGGGGAGCGACAGCGCAACCCTGACTTATACGATTACGGTGCCTTAAATGATGAATCGAGATTCGTTCCGCACAAAATGCCTTCTTTCGGCGCTGCTCCTCTGGCCTGCTGCCGCCACAGCGCAGTCCGTGGGCATTGCGCCCGCCCAGGTGGTGCAAAGCTTCAAGCCGGGCGTGGCTTTTGAGATTGCCCTCGCCACGGTGAATCGGGGCGAAGCGCCGGTGGAGATGAGCGTTCAGATCACCGACCTCTGGTACAACGATAAGAACGAAAAGGTTTTCTCGCCTCCGGGAACTTCCCCGCGTTCGGCGGCAAATTGGATCCAGTTTGTCCCTGAGCATTTTGAAATTCCCGCCCACGGCACGCAGAAAATGCGGGCGATCGTGACTCCCCCGCCCGATGCGCGCGGCGGCTATTACGCCGTCCTGTTCGTGCAGTCCAAACCGGTGCTTACGCATCAGGTCACCCAGGATGGGAAGACGGTTTTTGCCAATGTGCGGGTCGGCTGCCTGGTGCTGCTCACCGCTGAAGGCACGGCGGATTACAAAATTGATCTGGAAAATCTGAAATTGACCCCTCCCGCCGGAAGCCAGGGGCTGACCCTTACTTTTGACATGACCAACATCGGAAATACGCATGTCTTTCCGCAGGGCCACCTGGCCGTGCTCGACTCGAACCGCAAGCTGATGGCCAAGGCGGAAAGCGAGATGCTGCGGACTCTGCCCGGCCAGAAGAATCCATTCAAGGTTTATTGGACCGGAAATCTTCCACCCGGCAATTACACGGGAATTCTCACCGTGACCTACGGCGAGCAGAGTGTGGAGACGAGAGCGATACCTTTCACGGTGGCGGGACCGCCGTAGGGGCGCATGGCCATCCGCCCCTGCGATTCGGCGCTCCTAGAGCGCCGCTACATTCGGGACGTTACGGGAAACCATGACGAAGTTCAGTAAGATGACGAAATGCTTGGTTGCGGTCGCTGCGGCACTCCTGGTGTGCGCGGCGGGCGCTCTTGGCCAGGATGTCCCTTTGCCCTCACTGGTGGAAGTCTACTGGCAGTCTTCGAAAAGCATCGCCGCGCCCAACCTGACCAACCCGATCGTTCTTGACCCGGACGTTCTGCGCGCCGACGCGAGCAACGATACGCTGACTTTCTACGGGCTGGAGCGCGGCGAAACCATCGTGGTGGGTTATATCAAGGACAAGGCTGTCAGCATTCGCGTGCGCGTCATCGCCAAGCCGGTAATGGAGATCTCGCCCTCGATGCGCCAGCGCCAGGACGAAATGGGGCAGGGGTCCGTCAGCTCAAATGTGTTGGCCTCTAGCAACAATGGAAGCACCGCAGTGGGATTACTGGACAGCATCTCCTGGTCGCAGTTGGCCGGCCTGCATGGGCGGCTGGATTTTGCCAGCCAGATGGAAGAGGATGCCTATTTCGGGGGCCACGACTTCAACCTGCGCACCGCCACCCTGATGTATGCCGACCCCACCAAGGTCATGCAGGCCGGCGACTTCAGCACCAATCTCATCGGCAGTGGGTCGCAGGGGTTTGTGAACTCCTACTCGTTTATCGACACCACGATCCTGCGCGGAGGCAACTTCGACCTGAAGCGCGGTGAAAATGAATACGATGTCTACGCCGGAACCACCGTTCCGTTCTTCTATCTCACCCTGGGCGCCACGCGCGATATCGCCGCCTTCTCATTCCGCCGGCAGCTTACCAAAAAGCTCAACCTGTTCACCACCTCGACGTTCATCAACGCTCCTATCAATATTTATGGGCTGGGCTCCGGGCGCCGCGATAATTACATGCAGACCGGAGGATTCTCCTACTCGCCCGACCGGCACTGGATCTTCCGGGGCGCGGGGGGAGTGAGCAATCACGGCGGTATGGTGCGCGGTGAAATGGCTTATCAGGGCACTTCCACAACGCTCTACGCGGCCGGCATCATATCCTCGGAGTTGTTTCCCATCAACCAATTGGGGTCCCTCGTGACCAGCACCAATTCCGTGAAGGCCGGCTGGCTTTATCGGAACAAACCCTGGTTGACCGAGTCCGTGAATTACCAGCACATCGTGACGGAGAGCATTCCGGGAATCACCATCGCCGGCAGTTCGGATTACATCAGTCCCAGCGTCTGGATGAAACTCGGGCATAAGCAGGACCTGACCGTTGAATACGACTACAGTCACAACGTGGGGGGATTCGCCGTCGACCCGACCACCGGCAACCGCGTGGACACCTTCTGGCATTACCAGCTCTTTCCCAAAATCTCCAATACGGCGCAGCTCACCGTGGGATCTTTCCAGGACCCGCTGCAAATCGATTCGGAGGACCAGTTCACTTTTCGCGACTCGGTCTACTTCCCGGTGAAATGGGGCTCGCTCTCCGTGGGATTTGAGCAGAACAAAACCAATCCCTCGCTGGTCGAGAAGCTCGAATCGGAGTTGAGCTTGTTAAGTCCGGCGCTACAATCGCTGTTCCTGGCCGATCCCGTCGCCTTTGTGAATTCCTCCGAGCTGCCTCCGGAAATCCGGGCGCTGCTCAACGCTCAGGTGCCCGTTGGAACTTCTATTTCCGTTGCGGGCCAATTCCACATGTGGCACGGACTCGAATTTTCTCCCAGCGCCTCCTTGATTCGCAACACCGACGGAAATTCCCAGGCGTGGACGCCGTATTTTAGTTACGGCCTGCGCTACCAGTTGACGCCCACGCTGCAATTGACCTCTTCGCTCAGCAACCTCTGGGTCCTGGCAAATTATCAGGGTTCGGTGGAACATTCCATGGTCTTCTCGGTGGGCATCACCAAGAATTTCCGTGCTGCCCCCAGCTTTTTCCGCTCCACGCTCCATCACGGTTGCACCATCGAGGGCCGTGTGTTTCGCGATAACAACGTGAACGGAGTTTTGAATCCCGGCGAGCGCGGATTTGACGGCATTCATTTGGAATTGGAAGATGGCGAATCGACGGTGACCGATGAGCTGGGCCGCTATAAATTCGAAAACGTGAGCGTGGGCCAGCACCACATATCGCTCAGCCTTGCGCAATTCCGCAATCCCGTGCGCATGACGACTCCCAGCGACGCCGATGTGGACCTGATCCGGTCGCGAATGGCCGTGGTGAATTTCGGCGTTGTGGATTTTTCCCGGTTGATGGGTACGGTCTTCAACGATTTGCGCCTGGAAGGAAAGCGCCAACCCGATTCCAAGGCCATGCCCGATATTCGGCTGGAACTTGACGATGGAAGGCAGAAGCGCACCATCATTACCGAGGGCGGAGAATTCGAAGTGATGGATTTACCGCCCGGCGATTACACTCTGCGCGTGGATCCCAGCACTTTGCCCGCCAATTACGTTCTGGCGAATGATTCATTCCCCATCCACATTAACCCCGTCTCCACGGTCATCCAGGATGTTCCCGTGCGCGCGCTGCGCTCGATTGCCGGCCACGTTTACCTCAAGACGCCCAAGGATAATCCTGCCGCAGCGGCTCCCGGCACCGTCGTGCCGCAAGGCAATGGTCCCTGGCCGGGAAGCGACTACGTTCTGGTGCCCATGCCCGGGATTCACCTTCGCGCCGGTAACAGCACTGCCGTCTCCGATGAGCAGGGCAACTTCCTGCTGCGCGACTTGCCCGCCGGCGACTTGACCATCCAGGTGGTCCCGGTAAAAACCATGCCAGAGGGCCTTAAAGCGCCAAGCGGGACCGTACACCTGCCCGCCGAACCGATTCAGGTGCAAGGCGCCACGATCATCATCGGCGATCCGGAAATGGTTCCTTACCTTGTGGGAAAAACCGCGGATGAAGTGCGCGAGAATGCTGTTGCGCAGATTAGCAGGAAATAAGTACGTAGGGGTGACCCTCGTGGCCGCCCTTGGGCAACCACAAGGGTTGCCCCTACGTCGCCGGTCTCGTCCAAGTTGGCCGTGCCCCAAGTCCGGGCGATTCTCCGCCTTGCCCTACGAGCGGGCAAAATGCCAGCGCTACCGTCATCGCGCCACAATGGTCGTGGTCCTGAGCGCGGCTTCATCCCTGCCCGGCATCATCCTCCATTCCATTGTTTCCTCAGATTGAAGCTGGTTGGACGGAAGATCAACCAAAATCTCCCTGCCGACGTTCACTTCAGGCCGGGCTTGGGCCACAACACCCATGGGCATGACTGTGGCGGTAACCACCAGCGTCGCCTGCGCGGTATTGCCACGAGCTGTACCGCTCGTTCCAGCCGGAATTCGACCCGGGGTTATACGCCCGGGGCCTTGCGCCACCGCCGGGTGGGAGAAGAAGAAGCTAAGAACCACGAACGAGGTTAAGGCAAATTGACGGGTTCCCGCCGGCTTGGGGCGCCGTGTGGGTGGCAAGGGTTGGACCGCCGGCGACGATGCCAGGCATGCCCCTGAATCGCGTGCGCACTCCACCGACCAGTTGACCGATATTGGACCTGGCAAGGCGGTATGATCCAAGGTGCACATCGCATTCAGTCCTTGAGGGGTATATCCGCAGCTTAGGGAGACAACTTTAATTTGGCAGGGCTGACCTCCAGGGTGGGAATTGGCGCGGCGTCGTCCGGTTGGTTTGCCGCCGCTAAAAGAACCAAACCCCACCCGGACTCGCTACCGGCTCCTTCCCTGCAAAAAGAATTCCTTGACTCCTAATCTGTGATAGGATGAGGCCATGAGAAGGATGCTCGCCAACGCGGTGGTCGTCGCGGGGGTGGTAGCGCTCTCTTGCCCCTTCGCACCGGCTCGTGGCGCGCATGGTTTTTCCGCCCGTGGTTTTTCAGGCGGAGGGAGTGGCTTTTCTCGCGGCTTTTCTTCGGCGCCGCGAACGCACTGGATGCCTCAACCGGTCAGACCGGCACCTCGTACTTCCAGTTCCCGAGCCTATCCTGTACCATTCAATTTTCCGAATGCCGGCGGATCGTCACTGATTAACCCGCTCGAATCCTCCTGCATCCTGAATTCCTCATTTGCGGGTTCCTACTATTGCCGCCAATATTTTGCCGGGCGCGCCGCGTGGGATTATGAGCCCGTCTATCCCTACTGGATGCCCAGCATGGGTTACGATACGGATCAGTCCACCGCGCAGTCCGGAGAGCCTCAGCAGCAGGATGATGACCTCTCCGCGCAGGTGGGCAACCTTGCTGCGGAAGTCGAGATGATGCGCGAGGATCAGGCGGCGCGCGACATGCGCAACGCGCAGGCGACTCAACCCTTGGCGGAGACGGAATCCGCTTCCCCCACCGTCCTCGTTTATCGCGACGGCCACGAGATGGAAGTTCACGACTACGCAATCCAGGGGCAAACCCTCTGGGTGTTCTCGAATCAAGCCACACAGCGAGTTTCGCTTGCCGACCTCGATCTCCCCGCCACGGAGCGTGCGAACGCAAAGCGTGGAGTTGAGTTTTCCGCCCCCTACGGCCAGTAATTTCGCCCCCCCCCCCCACAATTGACTTTCCGGACTAAAAGATCGTAGGGCCAACCCTTGCCGTTGCCCAAGGGGCGGCCGTAGGGGCGACCCTTGTGGTTGCCCCAGGGTGGCCACAAGGGCTGACCCTGCGAGGTGCGTGGGCCGGCAGCCCATACCGCAGCCTTTCGATGCTAAGATGGGCAGGTGCCCTCAGGACATCGTTGATGACACCGTGATGAGGCAGCGGCTCTGAGCACCGAAACCCCTTCCCAACCCGGATTCCAATTGCCGGTAATGTTCCGCGCCCTGCGGCACCGGAATTACCGGCTATTTTTCTGCGGCCAGATCATTTCGCTGATCGGCACCTGGATGCAGAACATCGCGCAATCGTGGCTGGTCTATCGCCTTACCAAATCTCCACTGCTGCTGGGGCTGGTGGCCTTCGCGGGGCAGGTTCCGGTGGCCGCCTTCGCCCCGCTGGGAGGTTTGTGGGCCGACCGTTACAGCCGCTACCGCACCGTGATCGGCACGCAGACCGCCTCGATGCTGCTGGCCTTCGTTCTTTCCGCCCTCACTTTGCTGGGGACCATTCGAGTGTGGGAAATCATGGTGGTCGCTGGGCTGCTGGGTGTGGTGAACGCTTTTGATATTCCCGCGCGTCAGGCCTTCATCGTGGAAATGGTGATTCCCGATGATCTGATCAACGGCATCGCGCTGAATTCCGCGATGTTCAATGGGGCGCGCATGCTGGGGCCGGCCGTCGCCGGGGTGACCGTGGCGGCCATCGGCGAGGGTTGGTGCTTTTTCGTCAACGGCGTGAGCTTTATCGCGGTGATCATCGGGCTGCTGCTGATGGTGGTGAAGCCTCGCACACGCGTGCCGCGCGGGCTTTCGGCGTTTGAAAGCGTCCGCGAGGGTTTCCGGTTTGTGGCGCATACCGGGCCTATTCGCGCGCTGCTGTTTCTGCTGGGAGTGGTGAGCCTGACGGGCATGCCCTACGCCGTGCTGATGCCCATCTTCGCGGATGAGGTTCTGCATTCGGGAGCGCGCGGCCTGGGCTTGCTGATGGGCTCAACGGGAGTGGGCGCGCTGGTGGCCACTCTGGTGGTGGCGGCGCGGCGCGGAGTGCGAGGCCTCGGACGCTGGATTACCTACGCCTCCACGGGCTTCGGCGCCAGCCTGATTCTGTTTGCGCTTTCGCGCTCGCTGACGCTTTCCATCGCCTTGCTGCTTCCCGCCGGCTTCTGCATGCTGATCCAGACGGCGAGCTCCAACACGCTGGTTCAAACCATGGTGCCCGACGAGCTGCGCGGCCGCGTGATGTCTGTCTACTCGATGATGTTCACGGGCATGGCGCCCCTCGGGGCGCTGCTGGCCGGAGCCAGCGCCCATCGCATCGGCGCCCCCTTCACCGTGGTCATCGGCGGCCTCGTGTGCATCGGCGGCTCATTCGTGTTCGGATCGAAGTGGTCCGCGCTGCGCCCCGAGGTGCACCAGCTCATCCTCGCCCAGGGAATGCGCAGCGGCGAGCCGGCCGAACAAATGAGCGGTCAGATGGATGCCTTGAGCCAGCGGAAAGTGCCAACAGCCAACTGACGGTTTCGTAATATAGCGAAAGCACGAACACTGGCATGGGCTTCCAACCCGTGCACACGGCCAGGATGGCCGTGCCACGCTGTGTACGCTCAAAACGTGAAAGGGTTTCATGAATACACATATGGTCAGCATCCGGGAAATGCGCCAACGCCTGCGATATTGGTTGGCGCGAGTTCAGGCCGGGGATGAGATCATCGTGATGTGCCGGGGCACCGAAGCAGCAAGACTCGTCCCGCCGCGCCAAAACCCAAAACCCCTGCCGGATTTGAGCGAGTTTCGCGCTTCTATGAAATTGAAGGGCAGGCCGCTGAGTGCTCAAGTTATCGGCGCGCGACGGAGCAGCAAATTTTAACTTTTGAATTCTCCCGGGAACTTTTTTCCCCTTCGCGACATTACCAGATCGAAAGTATGCGAATCGGGCAGTTGAACCGGCAGGGACCGTTGGAATCTAACGCGGCCATGATGACCGACGAACAATTGATGCTGGATTTCCAGCGCGGGTCGAAGGCAGCTTTCACAGAACTGTTCGAGCGCTATCGCGACGCCGTCTTCGGCTACTTCCGGCGGCGCCTGGCCGATGCCGCACGGGCGGAGGAGTTGGCGCAGGAGACCTTTCTGGCGGTCCTTCGCGCCGTGACTCGATATGAACCTCGCGCCACGTTCCGCACTTATCTCTATGGCATCGCCTCCATTCAACTTTTAGCAGAAAGGCGCAAGGGGGCGCAGCGCACGGCCATTTTTGACCTATCTTCGCCTGATCCCTCTGATCCGCGCGACCCGGAGGCCGCAATGGAAATTCGCCGCGCGGTCGAAAAACTGGACCCCGAAGACCGCGAGCTCCTGATGTTGCGCGAGTACGAGCAATTGAGCTACGCGGAAATCGCCGCCCTCCAGCGCGCGCCCGTCAACACCGTGCGCTCGCGTCTGTTCCGGGCGCGGCAGGCGCTGAGAGATTTGTTGGTCGGTTCGCACCGAACGCCGTAGGGGCGGATCTCGTGGCCGCCCTGGTGCATACACGTGCAAGGGCGGCCACGAGGGCCGCCCCTACGATTCGCATTGAGGCCGATTCGCGAAGGAATTAAACATGAATGGTTCTCCACATCCCGTTGAGCAGGTAGAATTGATGGCCTACCTTGACGGCGAACTGACCGCCGAGCGCGCCGTGGTGGTCTCTGAACACATCGAGCGCTGCGGTGAGTGCCGCGTAACTATTGCCGAGTCCCGTGGGCTCTCCGAACGGCTCGCCGCGTGGCAAACCGAGCCCGCGCCGCAGAGCCTCGTTGAACACATGAACGCAGCCGTGGCGGGGCAGGAGACGAAACCGCAAGCCGTGAAGAAACCGCGGCCCACTTGGACATTCGGGCTTCCCCGCTGGGTGTGGGCTACGGCCGGCGTCGCCTGCGTGGTCATGCTCATCGCCGCTCTGGCAATTCCTAACATGCAGCCCTCGAGACGACAATCCCTCTCCGCTTTTGTTAGCGCCCCCAGAACCAATCAACAAAGTCGGGTAAGGGGTGGAGGTGACGTGATGTCAACCCTCAACGAGCCGGGAGTCGCAGCGGGTCCTGCCTCCAACTCCTACAGGACCGACAACCAGCTTTCGAGTGATACGGCCCAGTTTAATCGTGAGCAGCGGTACGCGAGCCTTGCTCCTCGTAGCATGGGAAATGCCGCAACGAGCCCGTCAGTCGTGGCTCCCATGATCGCCCGCACGGCGTCGCTGAAGCTCCTGACCAAGGATTTCGACAGGACGCGTGCTGCGCTCGAAGCCACGATTCGGCGTCACGGTGGCTACAGCGCGCAACTGAATGTGGGAAGCGAATCGGGCAGCGTTCACACCCTTGCCGCCACTTTCCGAGTTCCGGCGGACCAGCTTGATGCCACGCTCACCGAAATCAAGCAGCTCGCGCACGTGGAGCAGGAATCGCAGGGCGGCGAAGAAGTCACCGACCAGTATGTTGACCTGAACGCCCGTCTTTCAAACGCCCGCCGCACCGAACAGACGCTTCTCGACATCCTCGAGAAGAGGACGGGCAGGCTCTCCGATGTGCTGGCCGTCGAACAGGAACTGGCAAGCGTGCGCGAGGGAATCGAGCGCATGGAAGCCGAGCAGAAGAATTTGCAGAATCGCGTCAGCTTCGCCACTTTGCAGGTCGAGTTACATGAGGAGTACAAGGCCGAGCTGGACATGGCCACGCCCTCCGTCGGCGGGCGGTTGCGCAACGCGCTGGTGGAGGGTTACCGCGCCGCCGCCGACAGCCTGGTGGGAACCATTCTGTTCTTCTTTAACGTTGGGCCGTTCCTGCTGGTTTGGAGCGCGCTCTTGTTCTTCCCTGCGCGCTTCGGGTGGCGCAAGGTGAAGGCGGCGATGAACGCGAGCTGAAGGGCTTAGCAGGTTGCGAGCGTCCCGCCACCTGCCCGTGCTTGAGGAAAACCGGCTCACTCCACCGTCACGCTTTTGGCCAGGTTGCGAGGCTTATCCACGTCGCGGCCGAGGAGCACCCCGCAGTAATAGGCGAAGAGTTGAAGGGGCACAACGGTGAGCAGCGGGGCCACGGCTTCATGCGTTCGTGGGACATAAATGAGGTCGTCCACCAAGCTGCCGAGCTTGGTGTTTCCCTCCGTCGTGATGGCTATGATTTTGCCTTCGCGGGCGCGAATTTCCTGCATGTTGGAGACCACGCGCTCATACGAGGCGTCTTCGAGCGCCAGGGCCAAGGTGGGAAACTTGGGGTCGATCAGGGCGATGGGCCCGTGCTTCATTTCGCCCGCTGCGTATCCCTCGGAATGAATGTAGGCAATTTCCTTCAGCTTCAGCGCGCCCTCCAGCGCAATGGGATATTGAAATTTGCGCCCGACAAACAGGAAGTGGTCGGAGTGACAATACTTCTCCGCGAGCTCGCGGATTTTCCCCGCCTGCTTCAGAATTTCGCGGATCTGGTCCGGCACTTGTTCCAGCGCGCGAATAATTTCATGGCCGTCCTCGTAGGAAAGGTCGCGGCTGCGTCCGATGAGCAGCGCCATGAGGGTAAGAATGGTGAGTTGTGAGGTAAAGGATTTGGTGGAGGCCACGCCCACCTCAATGCCGGCGTGGGAATAAACGCCGGCGTGAGTCTCACGGGTGATGGTGCTGCCCACCACGTTCACCAGGCCCAGCACCAGCGCGCCTTTGCGCTTGGCCTCACGCAGTGCGGCGAGCGTATCCGCGGTTTCACCCGACTGGCTGATGGCCAGCACCGCCGTTCCCTGGCGGATATTCAGCTTGCGGTAGCGGAATTCCGATGCCAGTTCGGTCTCCACGGTCAGATCCGTGAGAGTCTCCATCACGTAGCGCCCCAGCAGCCCGGCATAATAGCTGGTGCCGCAGCTCACGATGATCAAATGCCGCGCTTGCAGCAGGCGGTCCTGCACGGATTCGAGCCCGCCCAGCTTCGCCACCGCTTCGGCGTGATTGACGCGCCCGCGCAGGGCGTTCTCCACGGCTTCCGGCTGCTCGAAAATTTCCTTGAGCATGTAATGCGGGAACGAGCCGCGATCCATGGATTCAATGTTCCAATCCAGGTTGGTGGTCCCGCGGCTCACGGAGCGGTTATCGAGGGTGGTGATGGTGAATTTTCCCGGCTCGAGGGTCGCCACTTCATTATCCTCGAGAAAAACCACTTTGTCCGTGTGCTGGGCAAGGGCGGAGGCGTCCGACGCCGCCAGCGAAACTTTTTCACCGATGCCGAGAATGATCGGGCTGCCGCGCCGCGCCACAACGATGGATTCGGGGTGGTCAATGTGCATCGCCGCGATGCCGAACGTGCCCTGCACCTGCATCAGAGCCTTCTGAACAGCGGCGGGGAGATTGCCCTGATAATTTGCCTCGATCAGGTGGGCGAGCACTTCCGTGTCCGTTTGGGACTTGAAGGTGTGGCCGGCTTCCTGCAAGCGCTTCTTCAGCAGAAGGTAGTTTTCAATGATCCCGTTGTGCACCAGGTAGAGCTTGCTGCCGCAGTCCGCGTGCGGGTGAGCATTCACCTCGCTGGGCTTGCCGTGCGTGGCCCAGCGGGTGTGGGCGATTCCCGCTGCGCCGTCGGGGGCGGAATTCCACACCTGGCGCTCGAGTTCGGCGACTTTACCGACCGCGCGGGCAAGGTAGGGTGAAGAGTTGTTGGCAATGAAAATTCCGCTCGAGTCGTATCCGCGGTATTCCAACCGCTTCAGCCCTTCAATCAGGATTTCCTTAGCCGGTTGATTGCCCGTATACGCCACAATTCCGCACATGCGCTGCTCCTTCCTAATTCTCGAGGACTATTGAGATTTGATGCTCCAACACTTGGCAACAGTTTATTTGTGAATGTCCGCTTTTGCCTCTGAATCAAAATTCTATCCGAAGGGAGCCAATGATTGAAGAGCAATACGAAAAATGGAGGGTTAAAAGGAACTAATGGAGGGGTTTCTGACCTTGCTCATCGGCAAGTGGTTTGACCCGTCGATCAGCCATCATGAGTTGCTGCCGAGCGGAATTGTTAGGGGATCTTTGAGGGTGAAGTCGAGCTTTGTTTCGGAGGGCACTTTGACCTGCTGACCCTCGGTTGAAACCTGGACGGCCGTGCCGGCTCCGGCGCCTGCGACAGACCCGATGGCGGCGCCTTTGCCGTGGCCGAGGATGCCGCCAATCAGCGCTCCCAGAACCGCGCCGCCGCCAATGGTTTCCGCCGAACGCGTGCCGCGCGAAGCGCCGTGCTGCTCGTAATACCCGCTGGAGGTGGGGTAGGAGACACCGTTCACGGTCACAGCAATCAGTTGGAGCTTCAAATCGGACTGGCCCTCGATGTGCCCGGCGGATTGCGCGTCCACTAATCGGATGCGGGCATCGACGCCGCGCGGCACCACGACCTGATCGTTCACAACGACGGGTGAATCCACCGTAGCGGCGAACTCCTCCCCAGGCTTGTTGCGGCTGGAATCGATGTTATCAATCATGCGGATGGTTACCACGGTCCCGGCGGGAATCGTAATCTGCGGTTGCGGCTTGGGTGCGGGCTGCGGCGCCGGTGGAGGAGAAGCGGGCGCCGCAGGTGCCGGAGCCGCAGGCGGTGCGGCGGCAGGAGATGGATAAACAACGGCAGGCAAAGTGGGGGCTGAGGCTGGAGCCTGTGGAGGATTGTCGCTCGGATTGCCGGTGGCCGCAGGCTCCGGTGGAACCGAGTTCGAGTCGGCCTGCAAGTCATCCGCAGGTTTCTCCTGGTCGCTCGCTGCCGGAGCGGCACTGCGGATGTGCCGCGGCTCCTCCGGAGCCGCTTCGTGGGGAGGTGCCTCTGCGGGCATTACTCGCGCCAGGGGCTTGGCGCTTTCGGGGGAGGGCGGAGCCGGCGGCAAAATCACGCTGAGCGTGTTTAAAACATTCTTTACACCCTCTTGTTGGGAAGCAAGATGCTCGACAGCGGACTTCTCCAGCTCAGTGTCGACCGTTCCTGAGAGCGTGACGACGCCATTCTGCGACACGACGCGAATATCGCGCGTCTTCAGAACCGGATCGCCGAACAGTTTGGCCTGAATATCGGTGGTGATTGCCTTGTCATCCGGGGAATGAAATAGTTTGAGGCCATTGCAAGCGCCCAGGAGAAGGGCACCCATCATCAGTACCAATAAGACTGGTCGTCGAAATCGTGATCCAGGCATACACCCTCATCCACGGGGAAACCCGCGCTATCAAGCTCGTTTGATTCATTCCCGCTTGGCGAGGATGTACACGAGCCCGAAGGCGAAACGTAAAATCCTGCCTGCCGGGAACCCGGGCCGACCCAACGCCGCCCGGCCAGGCAGGGAAATTCGCAGCCTCGTGCAGCAAGCGTGCTAAAATTACCTCGAATCGGCGTGTATTGCCGTGGATTGAGGAGGCAAGTGGAAAGCAGTTCCCTGAGCGTAGTGATTCCAGTCTACAATGAGGAGGAGAATGTCGGCCCCCTCCATGCGCAGCTCCAGGCGGCGCTGGCAAACTGGCCCGGAGACGTCGAGTTTCTCTTCGTCGATGACGGCAGCACGGACGCGACGCTTGAACTTCTAAAACGCGCTCAAATGGCTGACCCGCGAATCCGCATCGCCCATTTCCGGCGGAATCTGGGCCAGACTGCAGCGATGGGCGCGGGGTTCCATCTGGCCAAAGGCCGCGCCGTGGTAACGCTTGACGGCGACCTGCAAAACGATCCGGGGGAAATTCCCAGGCTCGTTCAGATGCTTGCCGATTATGACGTCGTCTGCGGCATCCGCACCCGCCGGCAGGACACCTGGTGGAAGCGCCGGTCGTCGCGCATCGCCAACGGCTTCCGCAATTGGGTGACGAATGACGATATTGTGGACACCGGGTGCACGCTGAAGGCTTACCGCCGCGAGTGCGTCGAGCGGCTGGAGCTCTACAACGGCATGCACCGGTTCCTCCCCACTCTCCTGAGGATGCGCAGCTTCCGCGTGGTGCAAGTTCCTGTGAGCCATCGCCCGCGCCGCGCGGGAAAAACCAAGTACGGTACCTGGCGAAGAATGAAGAAAGGCCTGGCAGACGTGTGGGCAGTGCGCTGGATGAAAAAAAACTGGATCCCTTATGAAGCCGTTCTGGAAGTCGTGGAGACTCCCGAGAACCTGGAAGTTAAAAGTCAGGAATCAGTTTAAGACCAACCAACGTGACGGACGCTGAATCCCCTTCGAATCCAAAAACCACCCTCTACCTGTCGCTAGCCCTGCTGTTGGTCACGGCGGGTTTGCTCTTCTTTTCAGCTTTGGGCCGTTCCCCATTGATGGAACCCGACGAAGGACGGAACGCCGAGGTGGGCCGGGAAATGATGGCGACGGGGGACTGGACTTCGCCGCACTTCAACACCTTTGTGGTTCTTGACAAGCCCGCGGTGTTTTTCTGGATGGTGGCTGCATCCCTGAAAACCTTTGGTGTTTCTGAATGGGCGGCGCGCTTCCCCTCCGCGTTAATGGGCATGGCAACAATGTTGTTGGTGTGGTTCCTGGGGCGACGCATGTTCGGTGATGCTTCGGGGCTCAGGGCAGGATTGATTTTTGCCACGTCTCCCCTGGCCCTGGTACTCGCCCGCGAAGTCATCTTTGACATGACCCTCACCTTTTTCGTGACGCTGGCTATGGTGGCCTTCTGGCTCGCGGAGGAGGATCGCTATCTCACGCCGTGGTTTGAGGCTCTGATGTTTGCGGCCATGGGCGTGGCCGTGATCACCAAGGGCTTCGTGGGATTTCTGATTCCCGTGATCTCGATTTTGATTTACCAGGCAGTGCGTGGCCGCTGGCACGCATGGCTGCACCTGCGCTGGGGATGGGGAATATTGATTTTCCTCGCCGTCGTACTGCCATGGTTCGTTGCCGTTTCATTGCGCAATCCGGATTTCCCTCACTACGCGATCTGGAACGAAAGTTTGAAGCGCTTCGCCACCGGCTCGGCGAGGCGCGGAGGGGGAATCCTGTATTACATTCCAGTTTTTCTCGGCGGCTTCTTTCCCTGGAGCCTTTTCGTGCTCCTGGCGGGTTGGAATCGCCTGCGGCGCTGGCGGGAGCTCAGAGAAGAGGCGGGCCGGCCAATCATGTTTCTGCTTTGTTGGGCGGTGTGGGTATTTATCTTCTTCACAGTTTCTCATTCCAAGCTTCCAACTTATTTTCTTCCCGCCATCGTCCCATTGAGCATCCTGGCGGCGCACGTTTGGCAGGAAGTTGGCGCAGACGGGCAAAAGCGCCCGCCAGATTGGCTCACGGCGGGCTTCGCTTCGCTGCTCGGATTGGGAGTGCTGGTGGCAGCAGCGTCCCATTCCTGGCTCTACACCTGGGCAGAAAAACGGATGGGGGAGAAAATCCAACCTCAAGTTGCGGCACTCGTTCAGCCGTCATTGCTCTACGCCGGGCTGATTCTGGCCGCGTTGGGATTTCTCGGCCGGCGGATGGCGACGCGGATGCGGGGGCGAACCGTCGCGGTAGCCACCTTTGCGTTTGCCGCCGTGATCTTTCCAGCGGTAGCTTTGCGTTGCTACACACCGTGGCGGTTTTATGCCGAGAGCCACTCCAGTCGCCGCCTGGCGGAGACCATTCTGGCCAGCCCGCTTCGCAATGCGCCGATTTTCGGATACTACTATTTTCGCAACAGTCTGCCGTTCTATTTGCGCCGGCCGGAGGGACTGCTCTCCATCCACTGGGGTGAGATGACCAGCAATTACCAGGTGGCACATCAGGCTGCCCTGCGGCGCACGGAGGGCGACCGGGTAGGCAAAGGCGTGCTGATTTCTGTGCCGGAATTCTTGACGCTCGCGAAAACCAGCACGCAGCCCTTTTTGGTCATCACTCCGAACACCTTGGTGGAGCATTTGTTCGAAAACGCCGCTCGAATCGAACCGCTGTGGAGCGAATGGGATTTCTCTGTCTGGGAGATTCGGCCCGCCGATGCTTCGGGGGTCCAAACCCCTCCGGGACGAGTCGTCCCACCCTTTCCGCCAATACCTTCAGGTGGCTCGAGCCGCTGAGGGCGAGTTTTTTCTGTTCAGTTTAAGCCGAAAACTGTAACCTGCTTCCTGACGCCCTATGTGCGGGATTTGCGGAATTTTCAATCTCCAGCTCCAACCTTTGGCGCACGGCGAGCGCATTGAAGCCATGGCGGCGCGCATCTTGCATCGCGGGCCCGACAGCGGCGGCAAATTTCAACTGCCTCATCTCGCCCTGGCCATTCAACGCCTGAGCATCATTGACCTCGAGACCGGCAATCAACCGCTCTCCAACGAAGCCGGGGACGTCACCCTGGTATTCAATGGAGAAATCTACAACTACCGCGAGCTGTGCAAAGGCCTGCTGGACCGCGTAGGACACGAAGTAGACGACGATCCCGATCACGAAGACGATGGGCAGGAACGCCAGGTCCCCGATCGAGTAACCGCTCGTGATGCCGAGGTACTGTCCCGTGGACGACGCGTAGCTGACGAACCACGCGGCTGCGAAGGC
>JASHSC010000656.1 GCA_030036915.1 Terriglobia bacterium | reverse complement strand
CGAAGCCCGCGAACGGAGCACCCAGACCGTAGATCCAGGCCGCAACCGAGCCCAGCAAACCCAACTGGACCGGCGTGAGGAAAAATTCCTTCTTCAGCAGGGGAAAAAGCGCTGAGACGCCCAGGCGATCCGCATAGTCAAAAAAGCAGACGCACCAGAGCATGGCAATGACGAGCCATTTGTAGCGGGTCTTGTTCATGAATTATTGGAATTGCCGTAGACGGTGGACGGCATACGGTAAACAGCGGCCCGATACGGCCTGTTCGGTGCCGTATTCCGCCTACCGTTTACCGTATGCCTAGTAAAGCAGCCCCTTCTGCAAAGCTTCCGCTGCTCTTCCCAGCGGTTCAAGCAGCTCGTGCGCGCCTTTGGCCATCAGGCCAAGCTCGGTGGTGGTCTGGAACCACTGGAATCCCTGATCCGCATACTTCTTTAGCTGCTCGGCATTCTTGACGGGCAGTCCCACATGCTTTTTGTTTGCCTTGCCGGCAGCGAGAATTTTCTTCAGGGCGTCCTGCACACGGGGATGGCTGGTATCGCCGCGCAAGCCCATGGAAAAGGAAAGATCGCTGGTGCCGACGAAGATCACATCCACGCCGGGCGTGGCGGCAATCGCGTCAATCTTTTCAACTGCCTGCTCCTGCTCCACAATCACGATCACCAGAACGTTGTTGTCCGCAAAGGTGTGGTAACCCTCGGCCGCCGGCCAGCGGAAGGCGGCAAGAGCCGGGCCTGATCCGCGCCGCCCGTGCGGAGGGTATTTGCACGCCGCCACCGCCTGCCACGCTAGTTCCGGCGTGCTGCAAAACGGGAAGATCACGCCCAGGGCGCCTTCGTCCAGCACCCGCTTGGCCGTCCAGAGTTCGTTCGCGGGAACGCGGACAATCGGCACAGCCTTCAGGCCGCGAGTTGCCAGGATCATATTGCGAAGAGTCTCGAGCGTAATGGGGCTGTGCTCCATCTCAATCCACAAAAAGTCGAACCCCAAGGTGGCCGCCTGAGCGGCGGTTTCAACGCTCGCCACAGTGACTGTCGTCCCAATTACATATTTCCCCTCGCGCAGCATCACCTTCAAGGGGTTTTCAAAGTTTGCCGGCAGGCCGGCATTTTCAGCGGACATGTCAAATCTCCTTTTTATTTAATAACTGGTGTCGTATTTCATGATCAAAATGGTGGATACCAGAACGATTCCCGAGCCCACCATGGCCAGCAAGCTGAGGCGCTCACCCAGAATCACCGCAGCCAGCAGAACGCCGAAAATGGGTACCAGGTAGAGCGAAACCGAGGCCACGGTGACGTCCAGGTGCTCGAGCGCCGAGAAGAAAAAAAGCATGGATGCGCCGTACATGAAAATTGCCAGAAAAGCGAACGCCGCCCAGGATTTCCAGTCGAGCGTGCGGAAGACGCCCCAATGAAAGGGCTCGGCCCAAATGAGCAGTGGAATGCTTGCCACTGAGGCCGTGATGTAACTGAAAATCAGGATTTCGATTTCCTGAAAGCGCTTCATCAGGCCCTTGCAATAAGTGTTGTAATAGGACGAACCAAAGCAGCCCACCAGAATCAATCCATTGCCCACAAGGTATTTCATTTGGAAAAAAGAAACGTGGCGAAGATCTTGCACCGACATCAACAGCACTCCCACCAGTCCGATGGCCAGCGAGGCAATGCGCAGCAGTGAGAGTTTCTCGCGCAGCATAAATGAAGCGAGCACGGCGGTGATGACCGGAATCATCAAGTTTAGAACCGCGCCATTCGAAGCGAGCGAACGCGATATGCCCCAAGTCATCCCAAGCTGCGCAAGGACTTGCCCCAGCACGCCTGCCAGGGTGAATTTCCCCCAGTCGGACCAGGTGGGCCGCACCGCTCCGGGATTGGCGCGGCGCTTGCGAATCAATAGCGGAACCAGCAGAACGGTAGTTACATAAAACGGAAGGAAGGTAATCGCAATCGGACCCATGTCGCGGTCGAGAAATTTTACCGCCGTCCCCTGCGCCGACCAGATGAGCGACGCCGCGGCAAGCAGAGTGAAATACCCGAGCATCTTTCCCTTGCTGGCGGCCGGAGCGAGTTGAGCGGTCGTGGACATCTTGAAAGTAGTGGTCCGTGGTCCTTGGTCAATCGTTCATAATAGATTTTCAGACGCACACAGTTTCGCGGGTTGGGCCGAGCAAAGTCCCTTAGTGTACAGTTCCACAGGAGATTTGCCAAATGCCATGCATCCTTGGTGGAGGTGTAGTCTAAATTACGTAGGGGCAGGGCTTGTCCCTGCCCTTCGCCCGGCAATTCCCGGAGGGCACCCGCGACCCGTCGCCAGAGGACAGCTTTGTGCCGCAGGCCAAGGGGCACCCCTACGTCGAAATTTCAATCTTTGCTAATGCCGCGTGCTTCAGTTCCTCTCCTCATTTTGATACCCTATCGCCGGTTGCAAGATCCTCAGCAAGACTTATGGAAGGCGCATTTGATAAAAAAGGCTCTACTCATTTTTGCCGCAGCAAGCCTCTGCTCCGCCTCCTTCGCCGCTGACAATTCCGATGTGGCCCGCTGGGAGGGCGAGGCCAAGAACGTCACGATCATCCGCGATAATTGGGGAATCGCGCACGTCTACGGCAAAACCGACGCCGACGCCGTTTTCGGCATGGAATACGCGCAGGCGGAGGACGATTTCAATCGCGTTGAAACCAACTACATCAATGCCCTGGGCCGGCTGGCGGAGACCGAGGGCGAGTCAAAGATATATCAGGACCTGCGCATGAAGCTGTTCATCGATCCCGAAGCGCTGAAGGACGAATACGCACAAAGTCCGGATTGGCTGGTGGCGCTTATGAACGCCTTTGCCGACGGATTGAACTACTATCTCTATAAGCACCCGGAAGTGAAACCGCGGGTCATCAGGCATTTTGAGCCGTGGATGGCGTTCAGCTTCACAGAAGGAAGCATCGGGGGCGACATTGACCACGTCAACCTCAATCAACTTGCGGCATTTTATGGCCATGAACCGATGGCCCAAGAGGAACCGCCCAATCAGGAGGAGATGCGCGAAGCATCCGGCTCAAACGGTATCGCCCTTGCCCCATCGATCACCAAAGGGCACCACGCCCTGCTGCTCATCAATCCCCACACTTCTTTTTATTTCCGCTCGGAACTCCAAATGGCCAGCGACGAAGGGCTGGACGCCTATGGAGCGGTGACGTGGGGGCAATTCTTCATTTATCAGGGTTTTAATCCGCATTGCGGTTGGATGCACACCACGAGCGGGGTCAACGACATCAGCTATTATCTGGAGACGGTGGAGAAAAGAGACGAAAATTACTTCTACATCTATGGTGACCGGGAACTTCCAGTCATTTCGGAAGAAATCCGCATTCCTTATAAGACCGCCGAGGGTATGGCAGAGAAGAAATTCCTCATTTATCGCACGCAACACGGCCCGGTGATCGGTGAGCTAAACGGAAAGTGGCTGACCGTCCGGATGATGCAGGAGCACATCAAAGCGCTCACGCAGTCTTATTCGCGCACCAAGGCGACGGACTACCAGTCGTTCCGCCAGACCATGGAGCTGCACACGAATTCTTCCAACAATACGATCTTCGCCGATTCGGCTGGGGAAATCGCCTATTTTCACGCCAATTTCATTCCCCGCCGCGACCCGCAGTTTGACTGGACCAAGCCGGTGGATGGCAGTAATCCGGCGACGGACTGGGGCCCGCTCCTCAGCGTGGACGAAACGCCCCACCTGCTGAACCCCAAGAACGGGTGGCTCTACAACTCGAATGACGCGCCGTGGTCGGCAGCGGGACCGGGCAGCTTGAATAAGGAGGATTTTCCCAGCTATGTCGAGACGGGCGGAGAATCGGCGCGTGGGCTGCATGTACTCCGCCTCCTGAACGGCAAAAGAAATTTCACACTCGATTCACTGATCGGCGCGGCCTTCGATAGTTACCTGCCCTGGTTTGAGCGTGCGCTGCCCGCCCTCATCAAGGCGTGGGACGCGGCGCCTGACACAAATCCCCTGAAAGCCAAATTGGCGGAGCAAATTGGGCTGTTGCGCGCGTGGGATTATCGCTGGGGCGCGGGCTCGGTGCCCACATCGCTTGCGGTTTGTTGGGGTGAAGATATCAGCCGGCGCGTACGCGATGAGGCGCGGCTCGCCGATATGCCCATTTACGGCTACGTTGGAACCAAGACGCCAGCCGACTTGCTTCTGCAATCGCTGGCGGCGGCGTCCGACCGGCTGACGCGCGACTTCGGCATGTGGAAAACACCCTGGGGAGAGATTAATCGCTTCCAGCGCCTCAGCGATGATATTACGCCCCACTTCGACGATTCAAAGCCCAGCATTCCCGTGCCATTTACCTATTCTACTTGGGGATCCCTCGCGTCATTTTCGGCGCACCCTTACCCCGGAACGAAGAAGTGGTACGGCGATGGCGGCAATAGCTTCGTCGCCGCGGTGGAATTCGGATCAACCGTGCGCGCCAGGGCGATTACAGCGGGCGGCGAGAGTGGGAACCCAGCTTCACCGCACTTCGATGATGAAGGCGTGCGCTACAGCACCGGTAATCTCCGCAACGTATATTTCTATCGATGGCAACTCCACGGGCATACGGAGCGGACATACCACCCGGGAGAGTAGGAGGATTTATGGACTCCACCAGTGCAAAGAAAACTCCGAGGGTTCTGGCAATCGACGTCGGCGGAACACACGTCAAAGTGCTAGCCACGGGCCATCACGAGAAGCGGGAGATTGTTTCCGGGCCTGAAATGACGCCCGGCAAGATGGTCCGCGACGTGAAGGAACTGACCAAGGGCTGGAAGTTCGACGTGATCTCCATCGGCTATCCCGGACCGGTGGTCCATGGCCGGGCACTGCGCGAGCCGTTCAATCTTGGCCGCGGCTGGGTAGGGTTTGATTTCACCAAGGCCTTCGGCTGCCCGGTCAAGATGATCAACGACGCGGCCATGCAGGCGTTGGGAAGCTATGAGGGCGGCCGCATGCTCTTTCTCGGCCTGGGCACGGGGCTCGGCTCGGCGCTGATCATCGACGGAGAATTGGAACCGATGGAGCTTGCGCATTTACCCTACCGAAAAAAGACCTACGAGGACTATTTGGGAATTCGCGGGCTCGATCGCCTGGGCAAAAAGAAGTGGCGGCGCTACGTTGACAAGATCACGGAAGAATTAAAAGATGCGCTGGGCGCGGAATATGTGGTGTTGGGCGGGGGTAACTCCAAGAAGCTGAAGGATCTGCCTCCGGGCGCGCGGCTCGGAGACAATGATAATGCCTTTGCGGGGGGATTCCGGTTGTGGGAAAAGGGTAAATCTGCGCAGGCATAACCGCCCTCTGATTAGCAGCGTCTAGGGCGAATTTTTTTCTTAGTTCACCTGCGTTGTCCACGAATCTAATTTGGATTTATCATGGATGAAGGAAGATTATGGGACTTACACATGTGACCGTCACCTTGAAGGCTTTAGGAAGCACGGCGGGCAACTATGAAGCCGACTTCCTGGTCGACACCGGAGCTACGGATTGTTTGGCCCCCGCGGGTAAGCTTCGGCAGATCCAAGTGCAGCCTGTGGGAACGATGGTATATGAATTGGCTGATGGGTCGAAGCAAGAATACCCATTCGGGTTAGTGGAAATCCGATTTATGGGAGAAATAACCGCGGGTCGGGTAATTTTCGGCCCAGAAAATGTAGAACCTATCCTGGGGGTTACGGCCCTTGAGTCGGTTGGGATTACCATCGACCCCGCCAATCGCACCCTCAAGCGCTTGCCGGCGATCCCTCTGAAGTGAAGTCCTCACCTGCACTTTGCTGATCGAACACCGACAATTGACGTGGGTGGGGACACCCGCGTTACAGTTGCTTTACTCCGAACCGGTCCGCTCCCATCGAACTGCCGTGCATCACAACAGGCTCAATATTCCGGGCTTTGGCGTAGGCTTTGATGACCTTCCGGAAAGCCACTTCGGAGCCTTTCCTGCCGAGAACCGCCACGGTTCCACCGGCGCCGCCTCCGGTGACTTTGGCTCCATATAATCCCTCACCGTCACCCTGCTCGCGCACCAAATCCACCAGCAGGTCCGTTGCCTCGTCGCCCAGCCCGCATTCGGTGTAGGAATAGTGCGACTGATACATCAAGTCACCCATCAGGCGGAAGGATAATTCGGAAGCCTGCTCTGCCGCGCCCCGCGCCAGTTCCACAAACAACTGGATGCGCTGGTTTTCCTCAATCGAGTAGCGCGTGCAATTGCGAACTCGATATTGAATCTCCGGCCGCACCGTGGTGAAGGGATCGGGATGGAACTGCTTTCCGGCAAGGAACTCGCTTCCCGGCATTTTTTCGGGAAGGCGCAATTCGTATCTTGACCGGAAGATTGAGGGCGTGACTTCGGAAAGATAACCCCGCCAGCGCGGGTCGGTAAATCGCGGAATGCGGCTGCGCGCATCTCGAGTGACCGGTAAGTTCTCCCAGTCGCACATGAGCTTGTAACCCATGAAGGCCGCGGCGCGCGCCGCTTCATATTCGATTCCCGTCACCGCGTGGCTGACTCCGGAATCCACCGCCCAGCAGTTGAGCGACTTGGGCAAATGGACAAGCGGAAAAGGCTGGCAGGGTTGGCAGAGCAGCGGCAGGACGCAGCCTTCGTCGCCCAGCGTGGCCGCGGCCTGGTCCATGATCCCGCAGGCGGATTCCGCGATGACGTTCTCCACCCACTGGCAGGCCTCTGCCAATTCAATTCCGCGCAGATCGATTCCGTAGGCGCGGGCGGCGGGCTTCATGACAGCGACTTCTACGGAAGCTGACGAACTCACGCCTTTATTCAACGGAACCTCGGACTGAATGAAGACGTTCGCCCCGGTCTTCACCTTCTTGGGATAGCGCTGCGCCAGCAGGAAGAAATTCCCGAGCGTGTAGGCCGTCCAGCGCACGGGGGGGCCGGCGTTCACCATGCCGCGGACGGCAACCTCATCCGTCATGGCATCCATGTCAAATTCCACCTGAGCCTGCCAACCGCGCTCGGTCATCTGCGGATTGAGGAAAACCACGCGCCGGTCGTCGCGCAATTGCACCGCACACCAGGTAGCTTCGCGGATTGTGGCTTCGAACACCAGTCCGCCCGTGTAGTCTACATTTCCGCCCATCAGGTCGAGCCGGCCGGGGCACCTGCCGATGTAGACCGGAATCCCGGGAGCAAAGAACTTTCCCTTGCCCCGATGGCCGGCAACATGCTTTTCAAACGGCGTCATGCCATCTCCCGAATGCTGTCCGCAACGTAAGCGATGGACTCTTCGGTCATACGAGGGTGAATGGGCAGGCTGACATACTTGCGGAAGAGGTTTTCGGCCACCGGGCACTCGCCTTCGGCGTGGCCAAGCCGCCGGTAGGCTGTTGTCAGATGAATGGGCATGTAATGCGACCACACCTTGATGCGCTTCGACGTGTAGAGCTCCCACATGAAATCTTCTTTGCTCAGCCTGAACTCCGGCTCCACCAGAACGCAGTAGATGTGAAAGACGTGCTTCACGTCCGGCGAAACGTACGGAGAGGTAAGGCCGCGAATTCCGCGCAGGTGCTGACAATAGAGGTTGGCGATTTCGATGCGCCGCGCGTTAAAGCCGTCCAACTTGGCGAGCTGGACCAGGCCCACCGCCGCCTGCGCATCGGTCATGCGGAAGTTGAAGCCCACATCGTCAAAATCCAGATACCAATAGTGCTTACCCATGGGTAATTTGGACTCGTCAATCGCCAGGTATTTTCCCTTGGGGTCGTAAGTGCGGCAGCAGAGCGAGCGGAATGAAAGCATGCGCTCGTAGAGGTCGCGTCGGGAGGTGGTGAGCATTCCTCCTTCGCCCAGCGTCACCATGTTTTTCTGCTGATGGAAGCTGAAGACGCCAATGTCGGCGAGACTGCCGGCGCGGCGGCCTTTATATTCCGCCCCTGCGGCGTGAGCGCAATCCTCAACCACCAGAATGTCGCGCCGGCGGGCCAACTCCATAATGGGGTCCATATCGCAGCATTGGCCATAGAGATGAACAAGCAAAATTACCTTGGTGCGCTTGGTAATTTTCTGCGTAATGGAGTCGGCGGTTAAGTTGAGCGTGCGCGGGTCAACGTCCGCAAAGACCACACGCGCGCCCTGGGACGCGGCGGCGTTGGCTGTTGAAATCCAACTGATGGGAGTGGTGATGACCTCATCGTCCGGGCCGACTTTCGCCGCAATCATGGCAAGCTGAAGGCCCGCGGTTGCCGAGGTGACGGCAAGTCCGTGGGGAACGCCGCAGTAGGACGCAAAGGCTTCCTCGAATTTCTTTACTCTGGGCCCACAGGAGGGGGCGCCTGCTGCCAACACCTCGCGGAGAGCTGCTTCCTCCTCAGGCCCATACTGGGCGCCGTGACCGTATTCGAGCTCATAAATTGGCTTGGGAAGATCCATTCACCGCCCTTTCGATCACTTCTTTGCAACTGGGAACCGGGGTCCTGCACACCGCTCGGATCCTTTCGGTCAAAAGAAAATGGTCATGGCCGCGCGGCGCGCGCCCCGGCAGTGGTGCGGCTTGCGGCTGAATGAGCTCGCTTGAAAATCCCATTTTTTCCGCCAGCCATCGGCCCAGCTCGAAGCGCGAAATCGCTTCGCTCGCCCCAAGGTGATAAACACCGCTCGCTGCGGGAAGTTTTATCAATTCCAACATAAAGTTGATCAGCGTGCCGGCATCGATCGGGTTGCGAAATTCGAAATCCGGGAACACGACGGATTGCCCGGCCCGAAGTTTTTCCGCCAGTTTGTTCAGCATGGCGTTGGTGCCGTGATTCTGCGCGTACCCCACCACCAGCGCGAGTCGAAAAATGATGGTCGAGGGGAGCGTGCGCGTCAACAATTGCTCCGCCTGAGCCTTTGTTTTGCCGTACACGCTGAGCGGAGTGGGAGGGTCGCTTTCGCGGTACCCATGACGCGTGCCATCAAACACCGCCGCCGAAGAAGTGAAAACGAGTCTGGCCCCGGAACGCGCGCAAGCCTCCACCACGTGAGCTGCGCCGCCAACATTAATCTGTTCCGCGCGTTGCGGATCGGCCTCACACTGATCGATATCCGAAATGGCGGCGAGCAGCACCACGACATCGGGCGCAGCCTCGCGAAATGCCGCATTCACGCTCGCACCCGACGTGATGTCAACCGTCAAGTCCTGCCACCCCGCTTCCGGCAGGTCAGCCGGAAAGACCCGATACGCCGACCCCGCCTGGTGCGCGAGGTGCTGCCCCAGAAAACCGCGGGCGCCGAGGATCAACAAATGAGGTTTAC